>NZ_PYIB01000003.1:0-515 GCF_009129705.1 Roseobacter sp. TSBP12 | reverse complement strand
GCGATGTGTGCATCGGCAAAAGAAAATCCGATAGAAATGAGTAGCGTGTCGGGGGTGAGCAGGAACGTACGAAGGCGATCGAGCAACGCTGCGTAGGGCGCTTTCTGTGTTTGATCGTATTTCAGGTGTTCGGGGAAGACGAGGTGACTTGCTGAGCTTTGGCCCGTGCGAATTACTTCGCCCTTAGAGCTAGCGCGCCAGCCGAGCGATCCATGGAGCTTCCATAGCCGCGTCCAGCGCGCGGGAAGATCACTGCGCGACACTGAGACGGGGTCGAAGAATGGTTCGCGACCACCCGTGAAGCCATCGAAGTACGGCGCTCGTACGGATTCGAACGCTTCTTCGAACAACAAGTCGTAGTTCGTGGTGAAGATTTCAACGGGATAGTCACGCGTTGTGCCCGTGATCCAATTCACGAGATCTGCATATGCTGATTCAGTCTCGGGCAATCGGACGTCCACGATCTTGCCTATCTCGGAGCAGATCGCTTCTCCGAAGGTCGCAAAGCCTGGGCC
>NZ_PYIB01000002.1:0-84282 GCF_009129705.1 Roseobacter sp. TSBP12 | reverse complement strand
AAAACGCGCGCCCGCCAACAGACAAAAGACGTTGCAAGGACGCGACGACGTGTAGGGGCTCTTCTTCGAATGGCGGCGATTTCGGCCGGGCGCGGCACGCGATACCGCCCAGCAAAATCCCGGATGCCGCCAAATCCCCGGCGATGACGCGGCCGTCCTCCAAAAGAACCGACACGGACCCCGGCGTATGGCCGGGCGTGTGGAGCACCTGCGCCGCAATCCCAAACTCTGAAAGATCAAACCCGTCCGTGGTCATGATCACATCGGGCGTCACGGCCTCAAACGGTCGTTGGATCGCACCCGTCCTGTAAAACACCCGGCCAAAAGGTCCGCTTGGTCTGAGCCGCGGCGGCTCGCCCTGACAATAGGGAAGCTCATCGTGATGCGCGAGCAGGGGCGCGGCGCTACGCATCTGCACACGGGCGGCGGAGCCGGCGTGATCAATGTGAGCATGGGTGAGAAGGATGAGGGTGAGATTTGACCAATCCAAGCGCCTTGCGTTCAGCGCCTTTTCGATCTTGGGCTCTGAATTGGGCAGGCCTGTGTCCACCAAAACGGCGCGATCTCCCCGACTGATCAGAAAGGCATTGAGCATGCCAAAGGGCAGCATGGGGATGGTATCGACAAATGTTTGGGTCATGGCGCGTGTCTCGGCTAGGATCAGGATGCAATCGGTGATGACATCACCGTCAAAGGGTCGCAATTGGGCACTTTTTTGTAACCGGAGAACCGAGATGCAGCATGTGAGGCCGCCCCAAAACCGCCCGTGGACCGTACCGGAGACAGGAGCCTGTCCTGTGGGGCAGACGCTGCGGCTATTGGGCGGCAAGCACGGCCCATCTGTGCTTCATTGTTTGCTGGGGGGAGAGATGCATTTCCTCGAACTGACCCGCGCCCTCGATGGCATCAGTCGGAAGGTTTTAAAGGCGCAGTTGCGGGCGTTTGAAGACAATGGATTGGTGTTGCGGGTCGCCAAATATGACGCCCGCCGACGGGTCGGCTATTCTCTGACCGACAAGGGCCGCGCGCTGGGGGAGATCGTGGGACAGCTTTACGATTGGAGCCAAGAGTGGGCATAGGGGACGTTTAGTCTTGCGGCAGTTCCTGCGCTAAAAACCGTTCCAACCCATCAAGGTCCAGTTCGACGAACTGCCCAAACCCCTGCATCCATACAGAGGAGGCGCGGATCGCGCTCGGGTCGAGTTTGCACCATTTCACCCGACCGCGCTTTTCTTGCACGATCAATCCGGCGCGGGTGAGGATGCCAAGATGTTTGGAAATCGCCGCCAGTGACATCTCGAACGGTTCGGCCACATCGGTCACCGCCATGTCGTCCTCAAGCAACATCTCAAGGATCGCCCGACGGGTCGGATCAGACAGGGCGGCGAATATGAGATCAAGATCATGCGACATATCAAATCCGTTAGGGCCACACGATGCTTTGGTCAACCATTTGGTTGAATAACGAAAACGCGAGCGGCGAGCGCTAACAGCGGCAAAGGCATGTTGGGTGCTGCCTTTATTGCGATTGAAATACTCAATTAAAACATATGGTTAAGCCATTTTAAAATGGGGTATTCCCGTGTTGACTCTGAATGCCCTCCCGCATAGCTTGCCGCCAAGCAACCAAAGGGGCTTTTTGCCATGACCGACCCGCATGATCCCGAGCGCCTGCGCGCTTTGGAAGATCGGATCGAAAAGGCAAAAGGGGCGCTGACGCCCAAAGCCTCCCGCGGTGAAGAACACTTTTCTCAGGCCAATATGGCCTGGCGGATGGTGGTGGAATTGGTGGCTGGTCTCTTGATCGGCTTTGGTATGGGGTGGGGCTTGGATAAGCTCTTGGGCACAACGCCCTTGTTCCTCGTACTGTTCATAGGCTTCGGTCTTGCTGCGGGCGTCAAAACGATGATGCGAACCGCCAAGGAAATCGAAGCTGGGCAGGTGGCAGATGCCGCCAAGAATGATAACGCGGGTGACCCCGCACGTGATGAGAGGGATTGAACGTGGCAACTGAAGCGCATGGTTCCGAGAGCAGCTTGGCCTTCCACCCGATGGATCAGTTCAAGCCGGTGTCTCTGTTTGGCGACGGCACGATCCATTGGTACACCGTGACCAACGTCACGCTTTGGATGGCGATCACCGTTCTGGCGATCGTGCTCCTTTTGGTCGTCGGCTCCCGTGGCCGCGCCATGGTGCCCTCCAAAGGTCAGTCCATTGCCGAGCTGATGTACGGTTTCGTCTATAAGATGGTAGAAGATGTCGCTGGCAAAGACGCCATCCGCTACTTCCCGTATATCATGACGCTGTTCTCGTTCATCGTCTTCGCCAACATACTTGGCCTTCTGCCGCTGTCCTTCACCACCACGTCCCACATTGCTGTGACCGGTGTTCTCGCCCTCTTGGTGTTCTCTTTCGTCACCATTCTGGGGTTTGTGAAAAACGGCTCCAAATTCCTCGCGTTGTTCTGGATTTCCTCCGCGCCGCTCGCTGTGCGCCCGCTTCTTGCGGTGATCGAGCTGATCTCCTACTTCGTGCGCCCTGTCAGCCACTCCATTCGTTTGGCTGGTAACATGATGGCCGGCCACGCCGTGATCAAAGTGTTTGCGGGCTTTGCCGCCATCGCCGCTATCTCGCCGGTTTCGATCCTTGCGATCACCGCGATGTACGGTCTCGAAATTCTCGTGGCCTTCATTCAGGCCTACGTGTTCACCATTCTGACCTGTGTCTATCTCAAAGACGCACTGCACCCGGTTCACTAAGTCCGGTCAGGTTTAGAACTCACTTTTTCAGCCAATTCCAACGTAAGGAGATACCCCCATGGAAGGCAATATCGCAGAACTCGGCAAATACATCGGTGTAGGCCTCACAGCAATCGGCATGGGTGGCGCAGCCATCGGTGTGGGTAACGTGGCTGGCAACTACCTGTCCGGCGCTCTTCGTAACCCGTCCGCAGCTGCATCGCAAACTGCGACCCTCTTCATCGGCATGGCCTTTGCAGAAGCTCTGGGGATCTTCTCGTTCCTCGTCGCTCTTCTGCTGATGTTCGCCGTCTGATCGAACACTCTATCCTTACGGCAGGGTGGGTCGGTTTTCCGATCCACCCTCGCGTAAACTAGGGGTCTCTCCGGCATAGGTTTCGGAGAATTAGGTCAGAGCCAGGAGGATAAGATGGCAACAGAGACGCACGGGGCAGAGTTGGCGACCGCTGAGGCAGGCATGCCGCAGCTCGACTTCGCGACATTCCCCAACCAAATTTTCTGGCTTCTGGTCACGCTTGTCGTGATCTATTTCGTGCTCTCGAAAATCGCCCTGCCGCGCATCTCTACGGTGCTTGCGGAACGGTCCGGCACGATCATGAATGATATTTCTGCCGCTGAAGAGCTCAAGCTCAAGGCCAAAGAGGCAGAAGCAGCCTATAACGCGGCTCTCGCTGAGGCGAAGTCTGAAGCGCAACGGATCTCCAACGAGACCCGCGCTGCGATTCAGGCCGATCTCGACACAGCGCTTGCCAAAGCCGATGCACAGATTGCGGCCAAAGCGGCCGAATCTGAGAAAGCCATCACCGAAATCCGCGATGGTGCGATGGACAGTGTCAAAGCTGTGGCCAAAGACACCGCCAAAGAAATCGTCGCCGCTCTCGGTACAACTGCGGATGCACGCACCATCACCGCCGCGGTCACCGCGCGTATGAAAGGGTAAGGATATGAAAAAACTTTCTCTTCTCATCGCATTGGTTACTGCAACCCCGGCCTTGGCCGCATCCCAAAACCCGTTTTCGGGCGATTTCTGGACGCTGACCAACACCAACCTGATCGTCCTTTTGGGCTTTTTGGTGTTTGTTGGCATTCTGATCTGGAAAAAGGTTCCGGCTCTGTTGGGCAAAATGCTTGACGACCGTGCGGCTGGCATCAAATCCGATCTGGACGAAGCCCGTGCCCTGCGTGACGAAGCGCAGTCGATCTTGGCCTCTTACGAGCGCAAACAGCGCGAAGTGCAAGACCAAGCCGACGCTATTGTCGCTCAGGCCAAAAAAGACGCGGAATTGGCTGCCGAGAAAGCGAAAGAGGACATCAAGACCTCGATCCAACGTCGTCTCGCCGCGGCTGAAGACCAGATTGCAGCAGCCGAAGCTGCGGCCATCCGCGACGTGCGCAATGCTGCCATTACCGTCGCCATTGGCGCGGCCTCTGACATCATCACCAAACAGATGACGGCAGCAGATGCCAATACGTTGATCGAAACCTCGATCACCGAAGTCGGTGAAAAACTGCACTGATCTTTTCCTGACCTGACCCGTCAAACCCCGATCAAAAAACCCCCGCTTTGGCGGGGGTTTTGTTTTGAGTATTTGGCTGCAATGAAAGGGGTCAGCCCCGCGACTGTTCATGCTCAAACCTGAGCCGGGCAATGTCTTCGTTGCGCTCGAATTTCTGCTGATCGCTGAGCGCCGCTTCGACATAATCCAGATGCCGGATCACTGCGGCGCGGGCGGCGTCCGGGTCGCGCGCTTGCAACGCGTCATTGATGGCGCGGTGTTGATCCAACAGAAGGGCGCGGTTGGTGCGTTGTTTGAAGATCACCGAGCGGTTGTAAAACACACCCTCACGCAGCAGATCAAACATTGACCGCATCATATGCAGCATAATGACATTGTGGCTGGCCTCAATGATCGAGAGGTGAAACTCCGCATCAAGCCGTGCTTCGTCCGTTGGATTGCGCTTAGGATGCGCCGCTTCCATTTTTTTAAAGATCGCGTTGATGACGTTCAAATCGGTGTCGGAGGCAAAGCGGGTGGCACGTTCGGCGGCCAGGCCCTCCATGTCACGACGAAACGCGATATAGTCAAACACCGCCTCGTCATGGCTGCCAAAGAGTTTGACCAAGGCGGGGGAGAAGGCCGACCCCAAGACATCCGCGACAAACACGCCTGCGCCGGCTTTTGTGGTCAAAAGGCCCTTGGACGAGAGCTCTGCGAGGCTTCGCGCACCGAGGGTCGCGATACGCCCAGACGCTCCGCCAAATCGCGTTCCGAGGGCAGGCGTTCGCCGGGTCGCAAAATGCCACGCAGGATCAACAATTCGATTTGCTTCATCACCGAATGCGACAGTTTTTCGGCGTTGATTTTTTGAAATGGCATGGGCCCCTCCATAAGAGTGATCAAATCATATGACCAGACGCGCAGAGGTGCCACGAAAACACGCATCTGTTGGCCGTGAAAAAGGCCGGGACTAAGCCCGGCCTTTCAAATCGTCCCCTTTTGGCGAGGTCAGGTCATCGGCGTGATGACGATTTCGACGCGGCGGTTTTGCGCGCGGCCTTCTGGGGTTAGGTTGGTGGTCACAGGCGCATCTTCGCCGCGGCCATAGGCCTGAACCCGGCCCGGAGCCACGCCATTGGCGGTCAGGATCGTTGCCACAGCAGAGGCGCGGCGGGTCGACAAGGCTTGGTTGTAGGTTGCAGAGCCGGTGTTGTCCGTGTGACCGATCACCTGAACCGTGGTGTTCGGATAATCCTGAAGGTTATAGGCCAGTTTGCTCAGGTCGCTTTGCAGCGAGGGCATCACAACGGAGCTATCGGTGGCAAACAGAATGTCCTGTGGCATGGTGACAATCAACTGCGAGCCGGTGTTGACGATTTTCACGTCATCATTGCCGAGATCCTGACGCAAATCTGCGGCTTGTTTGTCCAATTGCTGACCGATGGCGCCACCAATGGCCCCACCAATCACCGCACCGACGGCGGCTTTTGCCAATTTGTCGTCATTGGAGCTTGCGCCTAAAATGCCGCCAAGGGTCGCGCCGATAACGGCACCTTGGGTGGTTTTCTGATTGGAATCAGCGCTATAGGTGTCCATGCACGCCGTCAGACCAAAACTGGCGATCAGCGGGATGGCAACGAAAAGAGGGGATTTCATATCGTATCCTCGTGTTAAAACTGCTCTGGCGCTGGTTTTACCGCTCTATTGCGCCAGAAACACGGTGGATTTTCGCGGAGCACGCAAGTGCGGCGGGTTTCTGCTCAGTCGGGATGTGGGATTGACTGTCGGCTTGCAGGCTTTCATAGGCCAAAAGCGCGCGTTTGACAGGTAGACCCCAGTGATAGCCGCCCAAAGCGCCGGTTTTGCGCAAAACGCGGTGGCAGGGGATCAACCAGCTCACCGGGTTGCGCCCGACGGCGGTGCCGACCGCGCGCACGGCTTTGGGCGCACCAATGGCCGCAGCGATGTCGGAATAGGTGGTGACCTGACCCGAAGGGATCGACAAAAGCGCCTCCCAGACTTTGATCTGAAACGGCGCACCGATGAGGTGCAGTTTCAGATCGCCGCCGCCGATGGCTGCGGCGATGTAGGGGCGCACGGCTTCGGTGTCCTCAATGTAGGTGGCGGCGGGCCAACGCCCGGAGAGGTCGGCAAAGGCCGCCTCTCGCGTGGTCTCAGAGATAAAGGCGAGGGCGCAGAGGCCGCGCTCGGTGGACATGGCCAAGGCGTCGCCAAAGGGCGTGGCGAACCAGCCGTATGCGAGTGTCAGCCCCGCACCTTTGCGGGCAAAATCCCCCGGCGTCATCGCATCCCAGCGCATAAAGAGATCGTGCAGGCGGCCCGTGCTGGACAGCCCGGCACCATCGGCGACCTCAACCATTGTATGATTTTGTGCAATCATCGCCTTGGCATGGCCCAGGGTGAGATATTGCTGAAACCGTTTTGGCGACACTCCGGCCCATTGCGAAAAGATTTTTTGCGCGTGATGCGGGCTCATGCCCAGAGCCTGTGCCAGTGCGTCAAGCGGCAAGGGTAGGGGGGCCTGATCCAACAGGTCGATGGCGCGACGGATCACGTTGAAATGGTATTGGTCTTCGAGGGGCTTGTCTTCATAGGTCACGGGCGGCATCCAAGATCAGAGGGTACGGTCAAACCTTAGCGCCTTAGCGCGTCTCTGCCGACCCGAAACTTGGTGAAACGCCGATGATCCGGGCGCCTAGGCGGCTATGCGACGTGCTGCGATGGCAGAACGCGGTTGCAACGCGAGAGCTTCGCCTCGTTTGAGCATCATGCGCGCTGTTTCGGTGTTCCGGTGGTTTGGTCCGAGTTTTGTGAGGAGGCTCATTACGGTTTCAGGCGGAAGCATGGATAGGGTTCGTTCATCCGCAAACAGGCTTTCGATCCAAACGCCTTCGGCCAAAAGCACCTCATGCTCCTTCATGAGAAGATGGCAATAGGCATATTCCGGATGGGGAATCGCATAGGCGGCCTCCGCTTCGGTGGCGATGTCGGAAACGGGAACAAACACTTCGGCTTCGGCAAAATAAAGTTCAATTTGCGGTGCGCTCAGGAGAATATGATGATCCGGCGACAGGATCAGATCGCGTTCCGGGGCGCGTTCGCCCAGAGCGCCCGCGAAAATGCGCAGGGGCTTGGTGACATGGGCCTCATCCAACGCACTTCTCCCGACCCAAAGGAGCGGTTGATAGCCGTGATCGCGCGTCAACAACAGATCGCCGGGGCGTAGCCATTCGACGGGCTGCGGACCTTCGCTGGTTTCAATCATCACGCCGGGGCCAAATCCCGAAAGAGATTTGGGACCGCTCCGTGTTTCGTGATCTGGCATCGGGGACTCATCGGACAAAAGCTCCGCCCCCGTCATCCCCATTCCCGCAAAAGGGCTCATATCCGCGAAAGCGTTCATATGTGTGATCCTGAAACAGCCAAGTTAGGGCGAGTTTTTCAGTAAACCCTGAAGACCGGATTAATCGCCCCCGTTCAAAGGCTCTAAATTGTGCGTATTTTCATCTGATTTTAGGAAAATTGCACGCATGTCACCTACGGCTTGCTCCGCGCGGCGCGACAAGGCATTAGAATGCCCATGAAACAGCTTGAGTATCACACGATCAAAGAGATCTTCACCCGGTTCCAAACCGCCGAGGCCGAGCCGAAAGGCGAGCTTGATCACGTCAACGCCTATACTTTGGTGGTGGCCGTTGCGCTGTCGGCGCAGGCGACCGATAAGGGCGTGAACAAGGCGACGAACGCCCTGTTCAAAATCGCCGACACGCCGCAAAAGATGCTCGATTTGGGCGAAGAGGGATTGATTGAACATATCAAAACCATCGGCCTCTATCGCAATAAGGCCAAGAATGTCATCAAACTGAGCCAGATTTTGGTGGATGACTATGACGGTGAGGTGCCCTCGTCGCGCGCCGCTCTTGAAAGCCTGCCGGGGGTGGGCCGCAAAACCGCCAATGTGGTGTTGAACATGTGGTGGCATGTGCCAACCCAAGCCGTCGACACCCATATTTTTCGGTTCGGCAATCGTTCGGGCGTGGCCGTGGGCAAAGATGTCGTCGCGGTCGAACGCGCGATCGAGGACCACATCCCCGCCGAATTCCAACAGCACGCGCATCACTGGATGATCCTGCACGGACGCTACACCTGCAAAGCGCGTAAACCTTTGTGCAGCACATGTTCGATACGAGACCTCTGCGCCTTCGAGGAGAAAAATTTTGACTAAAACCTATCAGGTTGTCGGTATCGGCAACGCCATCGTCGATGTGATCAGCCAAGCCGATGACAGTTTCCTCGACCTTATGGGGATCGACAAAGGCATCATGCAGCTTGTCGAACGCGAGCGCGGCGAAATGCTTTATGGCGCGATGGAAAACCGGGTTCAAACGCCGGGAGGGTCCGTGGCCAACACTCTGGCGGGGCTGGGTATGCTGGGGCTGAAAACCGGCTTTATCGGGCGGGTGCATGACGACGCTTTGGGACGGTTTTATGCCGCCGAGATGGTGGCCGATGGCACAGCCTTTGTGAATGCTCCGGTGCCGGGCGGCGAATTGCCGACCTCACGGTCGATGATTTTCGTCTCCCCTGACGGCGAGCGTTCGATGAACACCTATTTGGGGATTTCTTCGGAAATTTCCGAGGCAGACGTGACCGAGACCGCAGCGGGCGACACCGACATCATGTTCCTTGAGGGCTATCTTTACGACAAACCCAAGGGAAAACACGCCTTTGACCAGGCCGCGAAACTGACCAAAGCGGCGGGCGGCAAGGTTGGGATTTCTCTGTCCGATCCGTTCTGTGTGGACCGTCACCGTGATGATTTTCGGACCTTTGTCAAAGAGATGGATTTCGTCATCGGCAACGAACATGAATGGGAAAGCCTCTATCAGGCTGACCTGTCGACGGCCTTGGAATTGGCAGCTTTCGAATGTGGCCTCGTGGTCTGTTCGCGTGGTGGCTCTGACGTGGTGTTGGTGCGCGGCGATCAAGAGGCTGTGGTGCCGGTCAAACGCGTGCAACCCGTGGATACCACTGGGGCGGGCGATCAATTCGCGGCGGGCTTCCTTTATGGCTACGCCACCGGGCAAAGCCTTGCGACCTGTGGCCGGATGGGCTGTGTGGCCGCCGCCGAGGTGATTTCCCACATCGGCCCGCGCCCGGAGGCGGACCTCAAGGTCTTGTTCCAAAAAGAGGGGCTGATCTAAAGCCTTTTCATGGACTAAAAACGGCGCGCGGGAGATGTCCCACGCGCCGTTTTTATGAGTATTTGAGCTGCAATGAAGATCAGTGCGCTTCGGCCCAATTGTTGCCGATCCCCGCATCCACTTCGATTGGCACATCGAGTACGACGGCGGGGTAGGCGGCGTTTTTCATCACATCTTTGACCACGTCGATCACCTGATCACAGGCGTCCTCATCGACCTCGAAAATCAATTCATCGTGGACCTGCAACAACATGGAGGCGGGCAGATCGCGGATGGCGTCGGGCATCCGCACCATGGCGCGGCGGATGATATCGGCGGCGGCACCTTGGATCGGGGCGTTGATCGCGGCGCGTTTGGCAAAGCCGGCCTGCGGCCCTTTGGTGGCGATCTCCGGCGTATGGATTTTACGGCCAAACAGAGTTTGGACATAAAGGTGCTCTTTGGCGAAAGCACGGTGTCGTCCATATAGGCGCGAATGCCCGGGAAGCGTTCGAAATATCGGTCGATAAAGCCTTGTGCCTCGCTGCGGGGAATACGCAGGTTTCGTGCAAGTCCAAAGCCCGAAATGCCGTAAATCACGCCAAAATTGATCGCTTTGGCTTGGCGGCGGACCATCGGGTCCATGCCCTCAATCGGCACACCGAACATCTCGCTTGCGGTCATGGCATGAATGTCCAACCCGTCACGGAACGCCTGTTTGAGACTGTCGATCCCGGCGACATGGGCGAGGATACGCAATTCGATTTGTGAGTAATCGAGCGAGATCAATTTGCGGCCTTTCGGCGCAATAAAGGCCTCGCGAATGCGGCGGCCTTCGTCAGATCGCACCGGGATGTTTTGCAGGTTCGGATCGGTCGAGGACAAACGCCCGGTCACGGCTCCGGTTTGCACATACGAGGTGTGAACGCGGCCAGTTTCAGGGTTGATGAACCGTTGCAGCGCGTCGGTGTAGGTTGATTTCAGCTTTGAGAGTTGACGCCAATCCAGCACACGGGCGGGCAGGTCATGACCCTCGGAGGCGAGGTCTTCGAGGATGTCCACACCCGTGGCATAGGCCCCGGTTTTGCCTTTTTTGCCGCCGGGCAGGGACATTTTATCAAACAGGATTTCGCCCAATTGCTTGGGGGAGCCGACGTTGAAATTTTCGCCCGCCAGGTCGTGAATTTCGGCCTCAAGCCCGGCCATCTTTTGCGCGAATGCGTTGGACATGCGCGAGAGCACATCGCGGTCCACCATCACCCCGGCCATTTCCATCTGCGCCAAAACTGGCGAAAGTGGGCGCTCCAGAGTCTCGTAGACGGTGGTAACCTGTTCGGCGTGGAGTTTCGATTTGAACACCTGCCACAGGCGCAGGGTGACGTCGGCATCTTCGGCGGCATAGGCGACCGCTTTGTTGATCTCGACCTTGTCAAAGGTGATCATGGACTTGCCACTGCCCAAAAGCTCTTTCGTCGGGATCGGAACATGGTCCAGATAGCGCTCGGACAGGGTGTCCATGCCGTGATTGTGTAGACCGGCGTGGAGCGCATAAGACATCAACATGGTGTCGTCATAGGGCGCGACAGTCACGCCGTTGCGGGCGAAAATCTTAGCATCATATTTCATATTCTGGCCGATTTTGAGGATGCTGTCGTCCTCTAAAACCGGTTTCAACGCGTCCAGAACCATGGATTTGGCCAATTGCCCATCGACAAGGTTCGAGCCGCCGAACAGGTCATCTTCGCCAATCGTGTGACCCAAGGGGATGTAACAAGCCGTGCCCGGCTCGACACAAAGCGAGATGCCGACCAACTCGGCCTGCATCTCATCCAGGCTGGTGGTTTCCGTGTCCACGGCAACATAGCCGCGGGCATAGATTGCGTCGATCCAACGCTCAAGCGCGCCCATGGTCGAGACTTTTTCATAGGTTTCGGTGTCAAACGGCACGGGTTTCGGCGCGGACGGGGCCTCCGACATGGCCGCGGCGGGGGCCGGAACGTCCGGGATCGCAGGGGCCTCGACGCCAAAGCGTTCGGAGACGCGTTTGACGATGGTGCGGAACTCCATTTTGGCGAGAAAAGCGAGGAGATCATCGAGCTTGGGGGTTTGTACTTCCAGACTGTCGAGGGAGAAATCCAGGACCATGTCACAATCGAGTTTCACCAGGTCGCGCGACACGCGGATTTGGTCGACATTGTCGATCAGGGCCTGACGGCGTTTGGGTTGTTTGATCTCTTCGGCGCGGGCCAAAAGCGTGTCTAGGTCGCCATATTCATTGATCAAAAGCGCCGCCGTTTTGATCCCGATCCCCGGCGCGCCGGGCACGTTATCCACCGAATCTCCGGCCAGTGCCTGAACGTCCACAACCCGTTCGGGACCGACGCCGAATTTTTCTTCGACGCCCTCGCGGTCAATGCGCTTGTTTTTCATTGGGTCGAGCATTTCAACCCCACCGCCGATCAATTGCATCAGATCTTTGTCCGATGAAATGATGGTGACTCGCCCGCCGGCCTCGCGCGCCTGACAGGACAGGGTGCCGATGATGTCGTCGGCTTCAAACCCTTCGATTTCGATGCAAGATACATTGAACGCGCGGGTGGCTTCGCGGGTCAGTGGGAATTGCGGCACCAGTTCTTCGGGGGCAGGGGGGCGGTTGGCTTTATAGGCCGGGAAGAGGTCGTTGCGAAAGGTTTTCCCGGAATAGTCAAAGATAACAGCGGCATGGGTGGGCGCATCGCTGCCAGTGTTGGCCTCGATATAGCGGTAAAGCATGTTGCAAAACCCGGCGACGGCCCCGACGGGAAGCCCATCGGATTTACGCGTCAGAGGAGGGAGCGCGTGATAGGCTCTGAATATGAAGGCAGAGCCGTCAATGAGGTGAAGATGGCTGCCTTTACCGAATGTCATGACGCGTGTCCTCTGATCGCAAATCCCGCGCCTTGATAACACGGAAAGCGTGAGGGGCTGCAACCCGGATACGCGTCTTTATGCGTCTGAGAGGCTGTTCTACGCAAGATCGGGTCGCGCGAAGGTGAAATCAGGCGATTGCCCCTTTGGGCACGACTCCTTCTTTCATCCCTTGGGCGATAAAGCTCAGCACGCTATGCCACGCCTTTTCAAGCTCCGTTCCCCAGTCTTCGCCGCCGAATTCGGCGAACACTTCAACGAGCAAGTCAACGACCAGGTCCGATTGGGTTTCCCAAATGCCAAAACCGGAAAAATCGCGTCCCAAGGTGTGTAGCGTGGCAAACATGGCCTGAGGATGATCGAGGGAGAGAAAAGCGATTTCGAGAAGACCATTCACGCGAATGGCTTCTTCCGTCAGGCTTTCCGAATAGAGATCGCGCGTGTGAGGCGCGATTTCAAACAGTCGCTCATAAAAACGTTTGAACATCTCCGGTCGCACCGTCGCGAGGCGCCGGAAATCGTTTCGAACCAAAGAGATTTGTTTCACAGCCAGCACCAGAAACGCCTTTCACATCAATACAATGATGAGGCTAGGTGCAAGACTTTAAGATATCGCAAACATTCGGAATAAGACGCCTTTCAAGCGTCTTTGAGTTTGGCGCTCTCATGGATGAATTTTTTGTCGCAATAACCGCATTCGACATAGCCCTTATCATGGGGAATCACGAGCCAGACGCGGGGGTGACCCAAGGCACCTTCGCTGCCATCACAGGCCACTTTCCAGGTGGAGACCACTTCGGTTTCTGGGGCTTGGATCGCCATGTTTGTCTGTCCCTTTATGACTGTTTTGCCGTGCATCATGCGACCTGAGCGGGGATGTGCGGCGCCAATCATGGGGTCTGCACCACCGCGCTGTTGCCGAAGCGCGTCCAACCGCCTAAGTCAGGTCAGCATGATAACGATCCGTGCGGCGCGGACAAGAGGCATCCGCTTTATCTGACATGCCAAAAAGGGAGAGAGACCATGACCGACGCGATTGAGATCGAGGCTCTGCGCAAGACCTACAAGGGCAGCAAGGGTCAGCCGCCAAAAGAGGCGCTCAAGGGCATTGATTTGACCATCCCGCGCGGGTCGATTTTTGGCCTTTTGGGGCCGAATGGTGCGGGCAAATCGACGATGATCAATATCCTCGCCGGGCTGGTGATCAAATCCTCGGGCAAGGTCAAAATCTGGGGCTTTGATCAGGATGTGAACCCACGGCAATCGCGCGCCGCCATTGGCGTGATGCCGCAGGAATTGAACCTTGATCCGTTCTTCACCCCGCGCGGCGCTTTGGAGGTTCAGGCCGGATTATATGGTGTGCCGAAAAAAGACCGGCGTTCGGACGAAATCCTTGATCTGATTGGCTTAACCGACAAGGCGGACGCCTATGCGCGCACCCTTTCGGGGGGCATGCGTCGTCGGCTTTTGCTGGGCAAGGCTTTGGTGCACAATCCGCAAATTCTCGTGTTGGACGAACCGACGGCGGGTGTGGACATTGAGCTGCGTCAGATGCTTTGGACCAATGTGCGCCGCCTCAATGAGGAACGCGGCATGACCATTATTTTGACCACGCATTACCTCGAAGAAGCGCAGGAAATGTGTGACGAAATCGCCATCATCAACCACGGCGCATTGATCAAACGCGACACGACCAAAAATCTGTTGGACTTGATGGACGCCAAGACGCTTTTGATCGAACCGCAAGGCGCGGCACCGGCGCAGTTTGATTTGCCGGAAGGTGTGCGGATGGAGCGCAAAAAGGACGGCACGTTTGTGTTTGATTATTCGCGCGGCAAAACCTCGGCCAATGCAATTTTGGATGCGGTGAAGGCGGCGGGAATCGTGATCGAGGATGTGCGCACGATGGAACCCGATCTTGAGGATGTGTTTGTGGAACTGACCTCTGGAAAATAAGCGAGATCACGTAAAACGCAAAAGCCCCGCAATTGCGGGGCTTTGCCATTTTTGGGTCATGTGGGATCAGCGGCTGGTCAGTGGGCCGATGGGTTCGCCACCCAAAAGATGGATGTGGAAATGCGGCACTTCCTGATGCGAATCTGGGCCGGAATTGGTGATCAAGCGATAGCCATTGCCACCCGAGGCCTCTGACACGCCAAGCTGTTTGGCAATCTGCGCCACCGATTTGAAAAAATCGAGCTGCTCGGCATCTGAGGCGGCCTGCACGAAATGATCAAAGCAGCGATACGGCCCTTTGGGGATCACCAAAACATGCGTCGCCCTTTGCGGCGAAATGTCAGGGAACGCCAATGTATGGTCGCTTTCAAAAATCGGGCTGACCGGGATCTCTTGGCGCAGGATTTTGGCGAAAACATTCTGGTCGTCATAAGCATAGGGCATGGGGTCTTCCTCAGTCGGAAAATAGATAATGCATCGAGACGATCTCGCGCGCGTCATCTTCGGAGATGTCGAGGAAACGTGCAAGCGGGCGGGCGTTTTCCTCGGGGGGTTTGGATTGCGAAATCCGGTCGTAATTCTCAAATTCCGCGTCGCGAATGCGGTCGCCTTCGTGATTGATGTCGGCGCGGATCGTTGGCAACAGCCGTTCCAACGCGTCCTCAGGCGTCTGATCCCCGGCAAGACCGGTGCGTTTGGCATGGCCGGTCAGATACTCATCGCTAAACTCGCATTCGATTTCCAACAGCCGCGTGCCGGAGCGGTCGTTGTAAAAGTCGCGAATGAGGTCGAGACCGGCAGGGTCAATGCAGACGACCATACGGTCTGTTTCAAAATAATCCAAAAGCATCCGCACCCAAGCGCGCCTGTGCCGGGTGCGTTTTTCCAAACTCTTTTCAATGCCGCCCAAATCCGGCAGCGGCGTGTTTTCTTCGCTGAACAGATATTCGAGGCAGGGAATGTCTGTTTTCGCCTTGATCTGCGAGACGAGTCGCTTGGCGACGTGCCATTTTTTGCAAACAATCATCAAAAGTTCGCGGTCACGGCCCAGCGAACTTTCGGTTTCCCAAAATCGCTGAGAAAAACGCCGCCCGTCGCGGCCGCGCCCGGTCAGAAATTCAAACAGGGATCGACCCTCATTTGAAATTTTAAACTGAATCCCCTTGGCCGCGAACAAATCGCCCAATCGTTTCTTCAACTCTTTCGCCTCGGGCGAAATTTTGCGGGCGAACAGATAGTCCTGCGAGATCAGCAAATCATAGTGGTCATTATAAAACACCACGGGCATGCCGTAGTCGGTGAACATCAAAAAGGTCAGGGTGCGGGTTTGGATTTCGTGTTCCGGCACAAGATGCGGCACGAGGGTTTGAAAAAAGGTTTCATCCGGAATCCATGTCGTGCGGAAAAACTGCATGACATCTTTGCGCTTTTTGATGAAATCCAAAATCCACTCGACGGTGCGCCGGCGCAAACACCACCATTGTGACCCGATCATAACCTGTAGATCATCGGGGATTTTGCGTTCAAGGCCAAACCGGCGTTGCCACCAAAAGATTTGATAAAACAACCACTTCTGGGTGCGTTCATTGAAGAAATGGCGATAAATCAACCGCTCTTCCTTGATCCCGGTCTTGATCCAGTCAGAGGTGAAAAAATCGAAGCTTTCGATATAGTCCATGTCATTGCGGTCAAGGAAATCATGCATGTATTCGGCCGTTTTGACCGACATGCAATCACCCGACAGCATGTAAAAATGGGTCGCGCGTGGAAAGGCCGCTTCCGCCGCTTCAAGTGCGTAAATCGTGGCTTGCACAAGGCTCCATTCGCCCCAGCCACATTTGATCCGCTTGGTCGCAAAGGCGACATTCGGATTGTCTTTCAGGCCGTTTTTGATCGCCTCAAAGGTCTCTTTGCCGCCGCGCGCATCAAAGTGAATGGAGATGTAATCTCCGGTGCGGGTCAGGCGGCGCGCCTGGTCAATGATGGCCTCAGGGTCCTTGTGGCACAGGAGAATGAATGCAATTCGTGCCATTTTGGAAACCGTAACCTCATTTTTGCCGCATTGTTCGCATATAAGCGTAACCAATCATTGAATAATCAAGGTAAGTTTGCTTTTAAAGCGAAAAGGGTCACGGACGCGTGGCATATCAGGAGTTGTGGTAAAATATGGGCTTTCCCGGAACTTGGATGACAGAAAGCGAAAGTGTCGTATATCGCGTCGTCCCCAAATGCGCGTGTTCGACCATCGGACAGATCATGTTCTATTCCGATCATGGCGAGTTTTTCGATGGCGACATCCATGATAGCAAAGATCGGATGCACAAATGGGCCCAAGAGGGCAGCCAGCAGTTGATCGAAGCCAATGTGCAGGGTCACAAATCCTACGCTTTCACCTGTGTGCGCAATCCGTATACCCGTGTGCTGTCATCGTTTTTTGACAAGGTCTGCGGCATTCAACGCAATGGCAAACGCTATCGTGGCAATCTTGTCCCGCAGCTGATCCAAAAATACGGCATCGAAGTTGGCGGCGAGGACGGCAAGGACGAGTTCGATCAAATCGCTTCTTTCCGGCGGTTCCTGTTGTTTGTGCGTGATACCATCCGCTGGCGTCGGCCGATGGACCCGGACATTCACTGGTCCGCGATGGCCGGGCATGTCTCGACGTTCATCGTCAATGGCGGCACCTACGACAAGATTTTCTTTACCGAGACCTTCAACGACGGCATGCAGGACGTGCTCGATCACATCGAGACCCCGCATAAAGTCGATTTGGCCACGATCCCGCGGTTTAACGAATCCGAAGGTCACGGCCCAAAACGGCTTCACCCGGTCGAGGATTATTTCGACGATCTGTCGATGCATTTGATGTGGGAAATCTACAAAAAGGATTTCCAATTGTTCCAATACGACTTTGAAAACCCCGGCAATAAAATGCCCAAAGGCGACGTCGATCTGGACGAGGTTCACGCCAAACTTGGCGATTAAACCCACTTAAGTGCGACGTATAATTGAGACATAAAACCCCCGCCGACTCGCATCGGCGGGGGTTTATTTTGTCTGGGCCCTGCTGTGGGCGCGGAGATTATTGAACGTTGTTCACATCGCGAACGGCCAGCGTGTTGACGCCGTCGTTGGAGAGAACGACAATCGCATCAGAAATTGCCGGACGGGACAATTGCACTTTCACGTTGGTGTTTGCACCAGCGTGTACAGCTTCGGAGCCCAAAAGCGCACCGCGCTCACCGTTGTGGAAATCGT
Source organism: Roseobacter sp. TSBP12 (assembly GCF_009129705.1). NCBI lineage: Bacteria > Pseudomonadati > Pseudomonadota > Alphaproteobacteria > Rhodobacterales > Roseobacteraceae > Roseobacter > Roseobacter sp. TSBP12. The sequence continues at coordinate 66,699 of NZ_PYIB01000002.1, read as the reverse complement.
AGATGTAAACCGTGCTGTTGGTGTCAGCGCGTACCAGATCAAGGTTGACGGTCGAGGTCAGCGACTGAGCTTGGCCGGGGATGATGTAGTTCGGGCCAGCGAAAGCGGCAGAACCAGCAACGGCAACAACAGCGGCGGCAGCGAGAGTTTTGAAAGAGTTGGTCATGATAGAAGTCCTTTATCAGCGTTTCATTTAGGGGGACGCGCTGTCTGTGTGTTTTTGCGCGTCTCGATGAAATGGATATAGAGCTTGGTTTGAAATGTTTAAATGGGAACAAACATACAGGTTTTATCTATTGTGTTGTGCAAAAATGCAGATCACAATTTAGCGATATTATCGTTATTTCGCGTGAGTGTTAGGCGGTTTGGGCTAATTTTTCATAAATACGCACATATCAAGGGGTTTTTGCAAAAATGCACATACTTTGAGGGTGCGCATTAAGAACTTGTCACATTCGCCCCAAATACCCCAAAACCGCCGGATCAATCCGCCGCGCCAAGGAGTCAAAATCCGTCTCCCCGCCATGAAGTGCCGGATGGGCCATGCCAATGATGAGGTTCAAAATGTCGCCTGCGGCTTGCTCCGGTTGCGGCACTTTATGCTGGGTCAGGCACAGCGCCAAACGGGCACGGGTTTGGGACATCATGGTCAAACTGTCCGGGTCGGGTGGCAATTGCGCTTCTAAATGTTCAAGGGCGTCTGCCCGATGCGCGCGATGCACATGGTGGTGGATCACCGCCCGAACCAGCCGCGCCATGGCAAAGGACAGGCTCTTTCCAACCACAAAATCCATCGCTCGAAAAATATCGTCGCGCATCTGGGCGCGTATCTGTCGGATCAGCTCGGCGAAAATCGCCTCTTTTGAGGGGAAATATTGATAGAGAGATCCAACAGACACGCCCGCGCGATCTGCCACCGCATTTGTGGTCACCGCGTCTGCGCCTTGGGTTTCCAAAATGCGAGCCGCCGCCTCAAGGATCGCATGAACCGTGGCCTTGGAGCGTGCTTGTCGCGGTGTTTTGCGGGGCGATAGCGGGGACGTGGAGTTGGTCATGGGATGCGAGTTTCCAAAATGTGAGTAATAGCTCATGTTCGACTCAAAACCCGCCGTTGACAAGCGCGCCCTCGGGGTGTCCGCTTGCCCCAAACAGACAGGACGTCCAATGCCCCATGATCACCACAGCCATGCCGCTCATGGCCACCACCACCACATCGACCCGGAGGCGGGTGATGCGCGGATGGCGGCGGCCATCGGGGTCAATCTGCTGTTGACCGTGGCCCAAATCATTGGCGGGGTGATTTCTGGCTCCATGGCACTGATTGCCGATGCGATCCACAATCTCTCAGACGCGGTGTCTTTGGTCATCGCCTTTGGGGCCCGCAAACTGGCCCGCCGCCCGCGCGATGGGGCCATGACCTTTGGCTATGGCCGCGCCGAAGTGGTCGCCGCGATGATCAATTACATCACGCTCATGGTGATCTCCATTTACCTCTTTGCCGAAGGCGTGGCGCGGTTTTGGAACCCTCCGGAGATCGAAGGCTGGATCGTCATCATCATCGCCGGGATCGCGCTTGCCGTCGATCTGGTCACCGCAGCACTCACCTATTCCATGTCGAAGAACAGCCTCAACATCCGCGCCGCGTTTTTACACAACCTCGCGGATGCGGGCACCTCCGTGGCGGTGATTTTCGGCGGGGCGGTGATCCTGATCTACGATTGGCGCCTGATTGATCCGATCCTGACGGTGGCTATTTCACTCTATATTCTCTGGCAGGCTTTTGTGGAAATCCGCCCGGTCATCCGCATCCTGATGCTCGGCGCGCCAGACGGCACACGGGCGGACGAGGTCGCTGCGGCAATGGGCGAAGTTGAAGGCGTTGAAGACGTGCATCATGTGCATTTGTGGCAGATCGACGAACACCGCAGTTCCGTCGAGGCGCATGTGGTTGTTGCGGGTGAGACTCATGTGGTGCTGGCGCAGGTGAAGGGCCTGTTGAAAGAGCGGTTCTCCATCACCCATTCCACGCTTGAAGTCGAGGCACCGGGGCAGGGCTGTGTGCCCGGATCAGAGGTCTCATAGGGCTATTGGGCCTGACGAAACCAATCCAGCCCCTCTTCGGTGCGTTTTTTCGGGATATATTCGGCAGAGATCCAGCCCTGATAGCCGCTCGCATCCACGGCGCGGAAAAACGCCGGATAATCGACCAGACCTTTGATGGGTTCATGTCGATCCGGTGGTCCGGCGATTTGGATGTGGCGCACATAGGGGGCGTATTTGTCCCAGGCGAGCATCGCGTCGCCGGTGATGATCTGGGCGTGATAGGCATCAAATTGCAGCCCAAGGTTCAGTTCCGCCACGCTGTCCAAAACCTCAATCGCCAGATCGAAATCATCCAGGAAATACCCCGGCATGTCGATCGGATTGATCGGCTCAATCGTCAGGCTCATGGTTGGCGCCTCGGCCGCCGCCCATGCGAGGTTCTTTTTAAAAGTCTCAAGCGCGACCAGCCCCTTGGCTTTTCCGGCCATGATATGCATGTGCGCGGCACCTAGGAATTGCGCATATCTGAGTGCGCGTTTGAAATCCTTGCGGAACCGATCCTCAAGGCCGGGCACGGCGGCAAACCCACGCTCGCCGCCGGTGTAATTCGGCGGCGGCGTGTTGATCAGCACCATCTTGAGGTTCAGATCGGCCATGCGTTTGGCCACCTCGGACGCCGGTTCCTCATAGGGAAACAACACCTCAACCGCCTCAAAACCACAGGCTTTCGCCTCGGCGAACCGTTCCAAAAACGGATATTCCTTAAACAGAAAGGACAGGTTGGCGGCAAATTTTGGCATCAGCTGAGATCATCCACGGGGGCGATTGGGAAAAACACGCCCTTGGACCAGACCCCGAACATCGCCGTGCCGTCAATCTCCTGCGTGACAGCATGGTCAACAAGGCGAAAGAAGCTTTTGCGATCAATCAACGCCTCCAATCCCGCCCTGATCTCCACATAGGGCGCGGGCTCGCCGTTCCGGTCGGCAAAGCGCATCGGGTGATCGGGCCCCGCTTCGGCCTCATCCCCCACCGAGGTCTGAAAGGTCAAAACCTGATCCTGCCCTTGGCCCGAAACGGTAAAATCCACCGCCAAAAACGGTGCATCTTCAACGGTGATCCCGACTTTTTCCACCGGGGTGACCAAAAAATAGGCGTCACCTTCGCGTTTCAACACGGTTGAGAACAACCGCACCAATCCGATCCGCCCAATCGGTGTTCCCAGATAAAACCACGTCCCATCCCGCGCGATCCGCATATCCAGATCGCCACAAAACGGCGGGTCCCATTTTTCCACGGGCGGCAAACCGTGGGTTTTTGCGGCCTTGATGGCGGCGGCAATGCTTTCGGCTGAGACAGTCACGCGAAAATCCCCCTTCTGACCTCTTTGTCATTTGTGCTTTGCAGCATAGATCGCTCTAATGGCGAGAGTAAGAGTGACACGGAACGTCCCAAGAGGTGAAGCCCATGACCGAGACCGCCACCACCACAGGCCTTGTGCCCGAAGATCTTGTCACAGAAGATCTTGTCACAGAAGATCTTGTCACTGAGATCGAAGCACTGGGCGCGAAGCTGTCGGAGGCGAAATCCTCGATCACCCGCCGCTTCATCGGTCAGGAAACAGTGGTCGATCTGGTCTTGTCCGCCATGCTTTGCGGAGGCCACGCGCTTTTGTTGGGCCTGCCGGGGCTTGGCAAAACCCGCCTTGTCGACACGCTTTCGACCGTCATGGGCCTTAAAGGCGCGCGGGTACAATTCACCCCGGACCTGATGCCCGCCGACATTCTTGGCTCCGAGGTCTTGGAAACCGCCACGGACGGCAGCCGCGCGTTTCGGTTCATCGAAGGTCCGGTGTTTTGTCAGCTCCTTTTGGCCGACGAAATCAACCGCGCCAGCCCCCGCACCCAATCCGCGCTGTTGCAAGCGATGCAGGAAAAATCCGTGACCATCGCCGGGCAGCCGCATGATTTGGAGGCGCCGTTTCACGTCCTCGCCACGCAAAACCCGCTGGAACAAGAGGGCACCTATCCGTTGCCGGAGGCGCAGTTGGACCGGTTCTTGGTGCAAGTCGATGTGGCCTACCCGGACCGCGACACCGAGCGTGACATTTTGATCGCCACCACGGGCGCGATGGAGGAAGAGGCCCATGCCGTTTTCACCGCCGAGGAGTTGATCAAAGCTCAGGCGTTGCTGCGCAAGATGCCGGTGGGCGAACAGGTGGTCGAGATGATCCTTGATCTGGTGCGCGCCTGTCGTCCGCATGAACCCGAAGCCACGCCCGCGATCAACGCGTCTGTGGCGTGGGGGCCGGGACCGCGCGCCGCTCAGGCCTTGATGTTGACCATTCGCGCCCGCGCGCTTTTGGATGGTCGCCTTGCGCCCAGCCCCGAGGATGTGATCGCCATGGCCAAACCTGTGCTTATTCACCGCATGGCGATGACCTTTGCCGCCCGTGCGCGCGGCGAAGATCTGGCCTCGATCATCGACACGGTCGCCGCCACCCTGTCGGAAAATCGGTCCGCCGCGTGAGCCTTTCCCCTCCATCCTCCCTGCGCGTCCGCGCCGAAGCCCTGGCCGGCCCTTTGCCGCCGCTTCAGGCGCAGGCCGAACAGCTTGCGCGTACGCTTTTGTTGGGCGGGCATGGGCGGCGTCAGGCCGGGATGGGCGATGAGTTTTGGCAATATCGCCCGGCAGAACCCGGCGATGCGGGGCGGTCGATTGATTGGCGCCGCTCTGGCCGCTCGGACGGGCATTTCGTGCGCGAAAAGGAATGGCAATCGGCGCAGTCGGTGCATCTTTGGGCCGATCTGTCGGCCTCAATGGGCTTTGCCTCGGACAAAAACCACCCGACCAAACAGGAGCGCGCCGGGCTTTTGACCATGGCGCTGGCGATCCTTTTGATGAAGGGCGGGGAACGCGTGGCTTTGGCCTCTTTGGGTACCCCGCCACGCATCGGCGCGTTGCAATTGCGGCGCATCGCCGAAGGCTTGCGCGCTGGTCCAAGCCCAGAGGGCGCGGAATACGGCGCGCCAGACGCCACATCGTTTTTGCCCAGATCCCGCGCAGTGTTTCTGTCTGATTTCCTCGGTCCGATCGAGCCGGTTGAACGCGCCATCGGGGCGGCGGCGGATCGCGGCATCACCGGGCTGTTGTACCAAATTCTCGACCCCGCCGAAGAGGCTTTTCCCTTTCAGGGGCGCACCATTTTCACCTCGATGGCGGGCGGGTTGCGCCATGAAACCCTGCGCGCGTCCGACCTGCGCGACCGCTATCTGGACCGTCTGGCCGAACGCAAAGCCCAGCTTGCGCATCTGGCGCATCAGGCCGGATGGCGCTTTGCCACCCATCACACCAACACCCCGGCACAGCCCGCGCTTTTGTGGCTTTATGAGGGTCTGGAGGGGGCACGCTGATGTGGATTTTAGGCCCCGTAGGCTTCACCGCGCCTTGGGTTTTGCTTGGGCTTTTGGCTCTGCCGATCCTGTGGTTCGTGCTGCGCGCCGTGCCACCCGCACCGATCCGCCGCCGCTTTCCCGGTATCGCGCTTTTGCTGGGCCTTACCGATGATGAGACTGAGGCGGATCGCACGCCGTGGTGGCTTTTGCTGTTGCGCATGTTGGCGGTGGCGGCGTTGATCTTGGCCTTTGCCGGGCCGGTGTTGAACCCACGTGTGGACCGTGGCGGCACCGGGTCTTTGGTTGTCGTGATGGACGCAAGCTGGGCCTCAGCCCCTGATTGGGCCTTGCGGATCGGACGGGTGGAACAAGCGCTTGAAGAGGCTGAGGCGGGCAATCGCACCGTGTGCATTTTGACCGCCACCGACCTCTCGGCCCAGCCGTGCGACTTTCTCTCCGCCTCCGATTGGCGCGCGCGTTTGTCGGGGCTTGCGCCCGCGCCCTATGCCCCGGATATGGCCGAACTTTTGACGGCACTTGGCACGATCCAAGGTGGCTATGAAACGCTTTGGCTCTCGGATGGGTTGGACCGTTTGGGCCGCGCCGATGTCCTGACCGTCTTGGACGCAAAGGGGCCTGTGTCGGTGTTCGAAACCCCGCGCGCGCTCTATGGGTTGGGGCCGACTTCGGTCGATGAGACCGGCGTGGATCTATTGGTGCAACGGCGCGGAACGGCGGGCGAGGCTTCGGTGACCGTTTTGGCACATGGTCCGGACCCGGCGGGTGTGCCTCGGGTTTTGGCGCGCCAAGAGGTGACATTCGGCAGCGGCGAGGACGCGGTGTCCGCCCTGTTCGATTTGCCGCCTGAACTGCGCAATCGCATCACTCGGTTTGAGATCGAAGGACAGCGCTCCGCAGGCGCAATCCGTTTGGCCGATGACAGCCTCAAACGCCGCGAAGTCGGCCTTGTGACGGTGCGCGACAGCCGCGAGGGGCTTCAACTTTTGTCGCAACTGCATTACCTGCGCGCGGCGTTGAATGGCAAAGCCGATGTGATCGAAGGTGCCTTGGCTGACCTGATCCAAGCCAACCCGGATGTGATCATTCTGGCCGACATCGCCCATCTGTCCGGCGGCGAGGCGGCGCCTTTGCTGGATTGGGTCAGTGAGGGCGGGCTTTTACTGCGCTTTGCCGGGCCAAATCTCGCGGCCTCTGATGTGGCGCGCGACGCGGAAGACCCGCTTTTGCCGGTGCGCCTGCGCGCGGGCGGGCGCACGATTGGCGGCGCAATGTCATGGGGCGAGCCGAAAACCCTGCGCCCCTTTGCCGAGACCTCGCCGTTTTACGGCCTGCCCGTGCCCGAAGATGTCACCGTCTCCGCCCAAGTCATGGCGCAACCCGACCCCGATCTGGCGGTGCGGGTGATCGCGACCTTGGGCGATGGCACGCCGATGGTGACGCGTAAGCCGGTGGGGCAGGGCCAGGTGGTGTTGTTCCATGTCACCGCCAATGCCGAATGGTCCACCTTGCCGCTTTCGGGGCTGTTTGTGGCGATGCTGGATCGGCTGGCCGTGACCTCGCGGGCGGCACAGGCGGAGGCCGATGATCTGGCGGGGCAAACAGTGCAGCCCATGAAACGGCTGGATGGGTTTGGAACGTTGAGTGACGCGGCGGCGATGGTGCCCATTGAAGGGGCGGTCTTTGCCACCGCTAAGGCGTCTGCGGCCACCCCGCCAGGACTGTACCAAGCCCGCGACAGCGTTTTGGCGCTCAATGTTTTGGGGGCAGAGGATCGCCTCATTGCGACGCAATGGCCCGTGGATGTTCCCGTCACGGGCGGTCAGACCCGCAACGAACGTCCGCTGACGCCCATGCTCCTTTTGGCGGCGCTCACGCTTTTGGGGGGCGATGTGATTGCCTCGCTTTGGCTCTCTGGCCGCTTGTTTGGCGCGCGGATGGTGCCGATTTTGCTGCTCGCTCTCGCGATGCCGCTCTCCGCCCCGCGCGCCCAGGACGCGCCGGACACCCTGTCTGATCCGTTTGCTTTGGCCGCCAGTACTGAGGTGGCGTTGGCTTATGTGCGCACCGGCGATGCCCGCATCGACAGCCTGTCTGAGGCGGGTCTTGCGGGGCTGTCTGCCGTGCTCAATGCCCGCACGTCGGTGGAACCGTCGCCGCCGATGGGGGTGAGTCTCGACACCGATCCGCTTGGGTTCTTTCCGATCCTCTATTGGCCGGTGACCGCCGATCAGCCGATCCCAACGGCTGCCGCCTATATCAAACTCAACGCCTATTTGCGCACCGGGGGCATGATCTTGTTTGACACCCGTGATGCCGATGTCGCGAGCTTCGGCGCGGCGACGCCGACAGGTCTGAAACTTCAGGCTCTGGCGCGTCCGCTTGACATTCCCGCGCTCGAACACATCCCCGAAGATCATGTTCTCACCCGCACCTTTTATCTGTTACGCGAATTCCCCGGACGCCATGCCGAGGGCACAGTCTGGGTCGAAGCCTCGGCCAATGCCGAACAGGCCGAAGGCATGCCGTTTCGCAATCTCAACGACAATGTCACCCCGGTGGTGATTGGCGGTGGCGATTGGGCAGCAGCTTGGGCCGTGGATGGCACAGGCGTGCCGTTGGTCCCGGTGGGGCGCGGGTTCAATGGCGAACGTCAGCGTGAGTTGGCCTATCGCTTTGGCGTCAATTTGGTGATGTATGTGCTGACCGGCAATTACAAATCCGATCAGGTCCATGTCCCCGCCTTGTTAGACAGGTTGAGCCAATGATCCGCGATCTGATCTTTTCCCCGCATCTGCCGCTCTCCGCGCTGGCGATCCTCGCCGGGATTGCGCTGGTACTTGTGGGGTTCTCTGCCCTGCGCGGGCTGCGCGGCTGGCCCTTACGGGCAGGGGCCGCGGCGTTGATCCTGATCTATCTCGCCGGGCCCTCGCTGCAACAAGAAGAGCGTGATCCGCTGTCCGACATCGTGCTTTTGTTGGTTGATGAAAGTGCCTCGCAAGACCTCGCGGACCGCAGCACCCAAGTGGCCGAAGCCGTGGCGGGTCTCACTGCGCGCCTCAATGCCCTGCCCAACACCGAGCTGCGGATCGTGCCCTTGGGCGATGCCCCCGACAATCGCGGCACACTGTTGATGACCGCGCTCGCGGAAGCCATGGCCGACGAGCCACGCGGGCGTTTGGCCGGGGCGATTATGGTCTCGGATGGACAACTGCATGATGTGGAACTGGCCCCGGATTTCCCGGCGCCGCTGCACCTGTTGCTTACTGGCGCGCCGACCGATTGGGATCGTCGCCTGATCGTGGAAAACGCGCCCAGCTTTGCTATTCTGGACGAAGAGGTCACTCTGACCCTTAAAGTCGAGGACCAAGGCGCCGTGCCCGCCTCCATTGGCAACACCACTCCGCTGATCGTGTCGATTGACGGCGGTGACGCGCAGGAATTCACCATCCCCGTCGGGCGCGCCATCGACGTGCCGCTGACCTTGGCACATGGCGGGATGAATGTGATCCAATTCACCCTGCCCGAAGCCGCCGGTGAGTTGACCACGCGCAACAATGCCGCGATGGTTCAAATCAATGGCGTGCGGGATCGTCTGCGCGTGCTTTTGGTGTCGGGCGAGCCGCATAATGGCGAACGCACATGGCGCAACCTGTTGAAATCGGACCCCTCTGTCGATCTCGTGCATTTCACCATTTTGCGCCCACCGTCCAAACAAGACGGGGTTCCGGTCACCGAACTGTCGCTTATTGCCTTTCCAACCCGCGAATTGTTCATGGAAAAGGTCGATGATTTCGACCTGATCATCTTTGACCGCTACAAATTGCGTGGCATCCTTCCGCCCTCCTATCTGGACAACATCGCCCGCTATGTCGAAGACGGCGGGGCGGTTTTGTTTGCTGCTGGACCCGATTTTGCCAGTGCCGACAGTCTGTATCGCTCGCCCTTGGCGCGGATCATTCCGCTGGCGCCCTCGGGGCGGATTTATGAGCAGGGCTATCAACCGCGCCTGACCGATATCGGCGCGCGCCATCCGGTCACCGAGGGCCTTGGCGGGTTGCGTGTTGCCACGGATGCGCCGGAGTGGGGCCGCTGGTTCCGGCAAATCGACCTTGATCCTGGCACGGAAACGGGACCGGATGCGCCCGAGGTGGTGATGTCTGGTGTCGACGATCGTCCACTTTTGGTGCTGGATCGGGTCGGTGAGGGCCGGGTGGCTGTGCTGGCCTCCGATCATGCGTGGCTTTGGACCCGCGGGATCGAGGGTGGCGGGCCGCAGCTCGAATTGTTACGGCGTTTGGCGCATTGGATGATGAAAGAACCGGAGCTTGAGGAAGAGGCGTTGACCGCCACCTCTGACGGTGCGAGTTTGACCATTACCCGGCGCAGCTGTCTGATAGCGACCATGAGGTCACCATTGAGGCCCCGGATGGCACCACCGTGACCGTGCCGATGGAAGAGGTCAGCCCGGGGCGGTTTATGGCCCAGCATCAAGGCGCTGAGATGGGGCTCTATCGTCTCACGGAAGGTGATCAGGAGGCGGTGATGGTCTTGGGGCCCGCAGCGCCGCGTGAGTTTGAAGAAACCATCGCGACGGGAGCTAAACTGGCCCCTGTCATTGCCGCGACCAAAGGCGGCGTCATGGCGCTTTCGAATGGACTCCCGATGATCCGCACCGTGGCCGAGGGCCGTGTGGCGGCGGGAAGAGGCTGGATCGGCGTGACCCCGCGCGCGGCGTTTGTCACCCAATCCACCCGTCTGACGCCACTGTTCCCCGGCTGGCTTTGGCTGGTGATCTTGGCCGGATTGACCGTTTGGGCGTGGTTACGCGAAGGGCGGCGGTGAGGCGACTATCGCAGGTCGCGCCCCTTTGGCACAAGGCGGCGATTTGCGGGCGGCACTTGGGGGGCACTTTGTGCTCCAAAGCCACCACATTCGCCACGCAGGGTGTGAAGGTTTGCGGTGCGGGACTTTGCGGACCTTTAGCCGTTTACATTGATTGCAGAAGAAAGCGCGGAGATTTCCTTGGCTTGAGTTCTCGCTGCTGACGCCTTGACCTAAGGAAGTTCTTGAAGGACAGATGGCCTATGAGGTTCTGTTTAATAGCATCCTTGTGGCTTTGCGTTATCGCACGTGCCGCGTCGGCAGAGATTCCAATGCCCTTTCGTAGTGGTGCCGCTTTCCTCGGTGCTGAGAACGTAGTTTTATGTTCAGATTTTGCGGAACTGAACGCACCGCGCCTATCTCTGTTTCTTAGTGAATTGGGGGGTGAGGTCGCTGCCGCGAGAGTTCTGGATGGCCCTGCTTTGCTTTCTAAAGCCGAAGGTTTCAATGTCTTATTTGTTGTTTCTGGGACTGAGGCATTAGAGGGTACAAAGGAATGTGCGCTCGCCACTGCACCTTATGGTAAGGCCATAGCCGCCGAAATGAATGATACTGTTCAAAGACTTTTGAGTGGTTTCGAGCATCCCAACCCGACAATAAATGCCGCTCTCGGTCCCACAGATTGGTTGAGCTCCTATTACTACCACGAAAGTGAGAACTGGATCACTGTCGTTGTTGTAATGCGAACCCCATCGGCGCACCAAATAGACCACACAATGATACGGCTGTTCGACCAGCCGGAAGACATCTGTGTGCACAATCTGGCGTGCCTAAGTAGGTAGATATGGGCTCATTCCAGACCTTCGCCGCATCATTCACGAACAGGGCTCTTCCTTATTTGCATCGGGATTTGTGTGTTCTGTGCGCCCATTCGGCTTGCTCTAAGGTGAACACGTCTCAGAAAAGGCATCAACCTTCGTCGCGCAGTAAAATTTCGCGGGAGGTGGAGGCGAATTCGCGTCGCAGCAGGATGAACAGGGTGAGCGTTGTGCTCACCAGCAAGCCGACCGGGCCAAGCAGCCATCCAAGCGAGCCAAGCGCGAAATAAATGCCGCGCAAGCCACCGTTAAAGGCGCGGGCCGCTGTGATGTTCAAATCCCCCGCCTTTTGCGCGCGGGGCAGGGCCAAGGGGTCGTTTTTGTCATTCGGCACCGAAGCCATGACCACGCCGCAATAGCCAAACAGCCGGTTGGACCAGATGAATTTTAAAAAGGCGCTGGTGATGAACAGCAGGGCCAACAGAATTTTAACTTCCCAAATGATTTCAGGCGCATCGAGAGCGAGGTTTTGGGCCACGTCACTCAATTTTTTCGCGTTCGAGATCGCCGCCAAGCCACCGCCGATGGCGATCAGACAGGCGGAGGCAAAAAACGATGTGCCCTCGCGCAGGGTGCCTAAAATCGTTGCGTCAAAAATCCGTGGCTGGCGGGTGATCATCTGGATCATCCATTGTTTTCGGTAATTGGCCACCAAAACAGAGGTCGAGATACGCGATCCCAACGGGCGTTCGATGACATAGCCAATCCCGAACCACGCCAACAGCAAATAGCCGACGGCGAGGGCATCGAGGGACGTGAAAAATTTGAGATGATCCATGAGTTCCATATCATAGCAATACGCAAACCATGTAGACTTGTCATTCTGGTAAATTGGTTATAAAAAGTTACCAATGAAAGCGAGGAGATCACAATGGACATGCCGACCCCCAATCCCGACCTCCTTGCGCAAAAGCCAAAACTTGTGGCGCAACTGCGCGCGGTTCTGCCGTCTGACGCGGTGATCGACGCGCCCGAAGAAGTGCGGGCCTATGAATGTGATGCGCTGACCGCCTATCGTTGCGCGCCTTTGGTGGCGGTGTTGCCGAGCACGACCGAAGAGGTGGCCGCCATCCTGCGCATCTGTCACCAGATGGGCGTGCCCGTGGTGCCGCGTGGATCGGGGACCTCGCTTGCGGGGGGCGCTTTGCCGACGGCGGATTGCGTGATCCTTGGGGTGGCGCGGCTGCGTGAGGTGATTGAGATCAACACCAGCGACCGCTACATCCGGGTGCAAACGGGCATGACCAATCTCTCGGTCACCGCCGCGGTCGAAAGCGACGGATTTTTCTACGCCCCCGATCCCTCAAGCCAATTGGCCTGTGCCATTGCCGGCAACATCGCGATGAATTCCGGCGGCGCGCATTGCCTCAAATATGGGGTGACGACGAACAATCTTTTGGGCGTCACCCTGGTTTTGGCCGATGGTGAGGTGGTCGAGATCGGCGGCGCACATATGGATGCGGGCGGGCTTGACCTTTTGGGGGTGATTTGCGGCTCCGAAGGGCAGCTTGGGGTCGTCACCGAGGCGACTCTGCGTATTTTACCAAACCCGAAGGCGCGCGTCCGGTGTTGATCGGATTTGACAGCAACGAGGTTGCGGGGGCCTGTGTGGCCGACATCATCAAATCGGGTCTGATCCCGGTGGCGATTGAGTTTATGGACCGTCCGATCATCCGCGCCACGGAATCCTTTGCCGGGGCGGGTTACCCCGATTGCGAGGCGCTTTTGATCGTCGAGGTCGAAGGATCGCCACAAGAAATCGCGGACCAACTGGCCCGCATCACCACCATCGCCAAACGCCACAATCCGGTTGAAATTCGCGAAAGCCAAGGCCCGGAGGAAAGCGCACGGATTTGGTTGGGGCGCAAATCCGCCTTTGGCGCGATGGGGCAGATGGGCGATTATATTTGCCTTGATGGCACGATCCCGGTGGGTGCGCTGCCCACTGTGCTCAAACGCATCGGGGAGCTGTCCGAGGCCGCAGGGCATATGGTCGGCAATGTGTTTCATGCGGGCGACGGCAATATGCACCCGCTGATCCTGTTCGACGCGAACGAGCCCGGCCAATTGGAAAGCGCTGAGGCGTTGGGCGCGGATATTTTGAAGCTCTGCGTCGATGTGGGCGGCTGTTTGACCGGAGAGCATGGCGTGGGGGTTGAGAAACGCGATCTGATGACCCATCAATTTTCCCCCGCCGATCTTGAGGCGCAAATGGCGGTGAAGGATGTATTTGATCCGACGTGGATTTTGAACCCGGCGAAGGTTTTCCCGCTTGCTGTGAGCGCGGGTCGGAGGGGTGCGCAATGAGTATTATGGCCACGGTAAAAGACATATCCTGCGACAGTGAAGCGCAGCTTGCCGATATGATCCGCACGGGCGGGCCGTTTGTGGTCACGGGCGGCGGGACAAGCCGGATTGGGCTGGCTGAGGGAGATCGGTTGCTTTGGACCGGCGCGCAGTTTGACTATGATCCGGGGGCTCTGACGCTTGTGGTGTCGGCTGGGATGGCTGTGGATGCGGTGAGCGCACGGCTTGCAGAAGAGCATCAAAGATTGGCGTTTGAGCCGCCTGATTTAGGGCCGCTACTTGGACGCGACGGGGCGCGCAGCATCGGCGGGATGGTGGCGACCAATGCCTCTGGCCCGCGCCGGGTGGCGGTTGGCGCCTGTCGCGATGCCTGTCTCGGTGTGCGCTTTGTCGATGGTCGCGGCAAGATCGTCAAGAACGGAGGGCGGGTGATGAAAAATGTCACCGGGCTTGATCTGGTGAAGCTGATGGCGGGCAGCCAAGGCACGCTAGGGGTCTTGACCGAAGTGAGCCTCAAGACCCAGCCGATCCCGGAAACCACCGCGACGTTGATCTTTGAAGGTCAAACGGAGGTGGAGGCGGTCAACACGATGTCGCGTGCTTTGGGCACGCCTTTTGACATTACGGGTGCGGCGCATCTCCGCCAAGTGGCGGATGGCACGCCCGCGCGCACGCTTTTGCGGCTCGAAGGGATTGAAAGCGCGGTGCGCTACCGGGTGGAGGCATTGCAACAACGGCTGTCTGATCTGGGTGAGGCTGCCGTAGAGTGGGAGGCCGCGCAGAGTGAGGCGACATGGCGCGCGATCCGCGATGTGACGCGGTTTGTCGGCGTGCCCGGCGATGTGTGGCGGCTGTCGGTGACGCCGTCTGAGGCACCGGGTTTGGTGGCCGCAATCGCACCTTTGGATGTGATTTATGATTGGGGCGGCGGTCGGCTTTGGCTTTTGATGTCTGCGGGCACGGATGTGCGCGCCAAGATGGGCAAAGGTCACGCCACTTTGGTGCGCGCCAGCGACGAGACCAAGCGCGCGCTTGGCGTGTTCCCGCCGGAAAACAGACTCGTTGCGCAGTTGTCCAAGGGGCTGCGTCAAAAATTCGATCCAGAACAGAAATTTAACCCTGGGATGATGGGCTGATGCAGACGAATTTTACTCCCGAACAGCTCACCGATCCCGGTATTGCGCGCGCCAATGAGATCTTGCGGTCCTGTGTGCATTGCGGGTTTTGCACCGCGACATGTCCAACCTATGCGGTCTTAGGCGATGAACTAGACAGCCCACGCGGGCGGATTTATCTGATCAAGGATATGTTGGAAAATGACCGGCCCGCCGACGCGCGCACGGTCAAACATTTGGATCGTTGCCTGTCCTGTCTGGCCTGCATGACGACCTGCCCGTCGGGGGTGCATTACATGCATCTGATTGATCACGCGCGCGTGCATGTTGAGAAAACCTACAAACGCCCGATGATGGATCGGCTGCTGCGCTGGACCTTGGCGCGGATCATTCCCTATCCGAACCGGTTTCGCATCGCGCTTTTGGGGGCCAAAATTGCCAAGCCTTTGCGGCATCTTGTGCCCGATCCGCGCCTGAAAGCGATGTTGGAGATGGCCCCGAAGGTCATTCCGCCAGTGTCGCGCAATGACGATGCACAGGTGTTCCCGGCGAAAGGCCCACGTAAAATGCGGGTGGCTTTGATGACGGGTTGTGCGCAAAAGGCGCTTGATACCGATATCAACGACGCCACCATCCGGCTGTTGACCCGGTTCGGCTGTGACGTCGTCGTGGCCAAAGGTGCTGGCTGTTGTGGTGCGCTGACCCATCACATGGGTAAAGAGGCGGAGAGCCACAGTGCTGCGGCCAAAAACATCCGCGCTTGGATGGCGGAAATCGTGGGCGAGGGCTTGGATGCGATTGTGATCAACACCTCGGGCTGTGGCACTACGGTGAAGGACTACGGCCATATGTTTCGCGGCTCTGGGATGGCGGAAGACGCGGCTCAGATCGCCGCTTTGGCCAAAGATGTCTCCGAAGTTTTGATGCAACTCGACCTGCCCGCGGGCAAACAGGAGTTGAAAGTCGCCTACCACGCCGCCTGTTCGCTGCAACACGGCCAACAGATCAAAACCTATCCCAAGGACCTTTTGAAACGGGTGGGATTCGAGGTGGTTGAGCCACGCGATGGCCATTTATGTTGCGGATCTGCAGGCACCTACAACCTTTTGCAGCCCGAAATTTCAAAAAATTTGAAAGCCCGAAAAATAAAAACTTTGTCGGAGAAGACACCAGATGTCGTGGCTGCAGGCAATATCGGCTGCATGATACAGTTGGGATCAGGCATAGATGTGCCGGTGGTTCACACGGTTGAATTGCTTGATTGGGCAACAGGTGGCCAAAAACCGCCCAAATTGTTCTCGAATCGGCCATAATCCCGCCCTGAAGTCCCATTACCGCTGGGGGGCGAACAGGGAATGGGACCTACAATGAAATATTTGCTCACCGTCGTCTTTCTGCTCCTCTCGTTGGGGCAGGCACAGGCCGATAGCGCGCTCAAGGCCTTTCGGACCGGGGACGACAGTCGCGGATGGGAAGCCGTCGGGCGTCTCGATTTCGCCGGGCGCAGCTTTTGCACCGGCTCTTTGATCACCGAAACTTTGGTGCTGACGGCGGCGCATTGCATGTTTGACATCTATTCGCACAAACCCCACGCACCCAGTGACGTGACCTTTAAGGCCGGGTGGCGCAATGGCTCGGCTCAGGCCTACCGCACGGCTCGTGCCATCTATGTCCACCCCAGCTTTTCGATTTCCACCGGAGATCGCCATGATCGTCTGGTCAATGACATCGCTCTGATCGAATTGGACCGCCCGGTGCGTGATGGCTCTGTGCAGCCCTTTCCAACCGCTGCGCGTCCTGAAAAAGGCCAGGCCGTGGGCGTGGTTTCCTATGCCCATGACCGGGCCGAAACCCCGTCCTTGCAGGCGAGCTGTCTTGTGATGGCGCGTCAGGGGGGCGTTTTGGTGACCTCTTGCGATGTTGATTTCGGCTCCTCCGGTGCGCCGATTTTTGACATGACCGGTTCGCGCCCGCGCATCGTTTCGGTGATCTCCGCCAAGGCGCGATATCACGGCCAAAAGGTTTCGGTTGGCACGTCGCTTGACGGCTCCTTGGGCGATCTTTTGAAACTGGCCGCTACCGGAAAAAGCAGCTTTAAAAAGGTCGACGCTGGCCCGTTGCCCGAGTTGACGGACACCGAATTTGTGGTCGGTGTGGCCGGGCATTGAGCGAGCATTGAGCCACCTCTTGAAACCTCTTTCCCCCATCCCCAAATTTACAGGGTCGGACGCCTAGATAGGGTCCGGCCCTTCGCCTGTCCTGCCCAATTGGGCGTGTGGAAGGCTTAACATTTGGATTCGCTCACTGGAGGATACCCATGCGTAACTTTGATCTTGCCCCGCTGTACCGGGCCACTGTCGGCTTTGACCAAATCGCGGATATGATGGACCGCGTTCTGACCCAAGAGGTCACTCAGCCAAGCTACCCGCCTTATAACATTGAAAAAACCGCTGATGATGCTTGGCGTATTTCGCTGGCCGTTGCCGGGTTTTCAACCGAAGACATCGCCATTGAACAGCGCCATAACGCGTTGATCATCGCCGCGCGCAAAGCCGATGGTGAGGACGAAAAGTCCAAAACCTATCTGCATCGCGGCATCGCCACCCGCGCCTTTGAGCGTCGGTTCCAGCTTGCCGATCACGTCAAGGTGACGGGCGCGTCGCATGTGAATGGCATGTTGCACATCGAGCTTCAGCGCGAAGTGCCAGAGGCGCTTAAACCGCGTCAGATCGAGATCACCGGCCCCAATACGGTGGAGACCAAGGTGATTGAAACCGCGCCGGAGACTGTCGAGGTCTAATCGACTTCCTGGTCTACATCCTCAAACAAAAACGCCCGCCATTTGGCGGGCGTTTCCATGTTTTTCAGGGCAGATTACATCTTGCCGATGGACCAGAAGAAGGTCTCACCCGAGCTGTCATCCACACCGTCATTATCGGTGGAGACAAACATCTCGCCGTCTTTGGTGATGGCAAGGCCTTCGACCTTATCCACCACATAGCCGCCAAAGGATTTCAGGTCCGGGATCAGGTCGCGAACTTCTTCTTTCGACACAACTGGAAGCTCAGAGCCAAGCGGCGCAGGCACCATTTCAGAGGCCGGGATGCGGTAGATCTTTTTGATCTTGGCATCGGCGCCGATCTGATTGTCACGCTCGATGACGTAGAAGTAATCACCATAGGCCACGAGGTCAGACAGACCAACCCAGCCCGTGCCCGGGGTCGCCAGCGGATAGGACACAGCGCCCCATTCCTCGGTCTCAAGGTTATAGGCGACCAGTTTCACGCTGTGCTTGGCGTCGTCTTTCCATTCGCGCTGAACCGGCATCCAAAGCGTGTCACCAACCTTGGTGATGCCTTCAAAGCCAAAACGGGTCTCAACGTTCAGCAACTCAGCCGGCAGGCCGATCTCTTTTTTGATCTCGCCCTTGGCGTTCACATTGTAAATCGCATGGGGGGTGACGCGGTCTGTGCGGCCTTCGGACGCAACCCAGAAGCCGCCTTTGCCGTCCAGCGTGATGCCTTCCATGTCGAGTTTCTGCGCCGCATCGCCATTGGCACGGGTCACGCGGATCGCATCGACGATTTTCGCCGGTTTGGCCGACGGGTCGATTTTGAAAATGGTCGGCTGATAGCCATAAAAGCTGTCGTTGACGGCGTAGATCATGCCGTCTTCATCCGCGACCATGCCAGAGATTGCGCCCCAGCCGGTCAATCCGTCCATGCCTTCAGAGGTCAGCGTCGGGTACTGAGCCGGAGCGTCTTGCAACTCATAGACCATGACATGCGACCGCACGCCGCCGTCTTCGATCAGATCGGCTTCGTTGGCGGTCACAAACAGATTGCGCGACGGGATGGCGATCACGCCTTCGGGCGCGATACCGGAGGGCAGGAGTTGCTTGAACACCGGGTTGGCCGCATCGGTCACATCATAGACGGACACGGTCGAGGCGCGCTCGGCCAGAATGAAAGCGTAGGTTTTGTCACCGAATGTGGCGACTTCCATGCCCTCAGGTTCCGCGCCTTTGGCGTCGGAGCGTTTGTCCGGGTAATGGCCGGATTGAATGATCGGCGTTTCAAATTCGGAGTTCGATTCCCACACCAATGCGCCATCTTTTTTGAACACGGTGACAGAGCGCGAACCGCCGTCCATGTCGCCTTCGTTGGCAATCATGAAGTGATCGTCGTCGAGCCACTGAACCCCATCGGGTTCGCGCAGGCGGCCCATTTGTTCGCCGGTGAAATCAAGCGAGGCGCGCTCGTCTTCGGTATCAATGCGGACCAGATCGACAGTGCCAGCCGGGAAGTGTGAGATCACCGCACCATTGGCGTCGATCACAACCATTTCGTTGTTTTCTTGCATCGTGACGACGGTTTCGTTCAACCCGTTCACGTCAACAAACTCGGGCTCGGGATCGTCAGCGCCGATTTCGGCGAGACCTGTCACATCGGTGGTTTTCAGAGTGGCACAGTCGGCCAGATCATCCGCGACGGAGACCATCGACACCCAACCCGCGGGCATTTGACCGATGCGGCCATCGCCTGCGTCTTCGTCGCGCTCGTTCTCGATCGCGATGACAACAAAGCTGCCAGCTGCATCATGTGCAGTCGAATCCGGCTGGCCGCCCAGATCACAGGTGCCGGTGATGGAGCCGTCGGCCATGTTCACGGAGACCAGTTTGCCCGAGGGTTTGACATAGCTCTCAGAGGTGTTGACGGCGACAAAGGCGGTGTTGCCGATCACGGTCACGGAGGTCGGTTCGCCGCCCATGTCGACATTGCCTCTGGCAACCGGGTTTTTCGGGTCGGTGATGTCGATCAATCCGATCACGCCCAAGGGGCTGTCGGTGTAAACAAGCGTCATGCCGTCCTCGGAGGCACCGATGATTTCGGCGGAGGTGGGGCGGGCGCGATCTTCGCCCTCGGCCATATTGTCCGGCGTGGCAAAAGATGCGATGCGGTTGAAATTCATCTCGGCATTGGCCGCAGTCGTGCAGAGCGCAAGACCGGAGGCCGCCAGCAACAGGTGCTTTTTCATCATATATCCCTCGGGGTTTTCGTTCCCACGCGGTGTGGCGCGCCTTGGTATCGTGTTCGTGACGTTTGTATTTCAGTTTTGTGAAACGCGACTCTGACCCTGCGCTGTGCATGGATGCGTCCCTGTGCTGTGCGTGAATGCGGATCACTATTCATGTCAGCGGTGTTGACTTAAATGCAGCGGAGAGCGAGATACAAAGCAATGGAGGTCCCTCATGAGTCTGTCATCGCTTTTCGCCAATCGCACATCCCGGATGAAAGCCTCGGAAATCCGCGAGCTTTTGAAGCTTTTGGATCAGCCCGATGTTATTTCTTTTGCCGGGGGCATCCCCGATCCGGCCTATTTTCCGCGCGACGCCTTTGCGGCGGCGATGGCCAAGGCCACCGATGTGCATGCGGCGGGGGTTTCGCTGCAATACGCCACCTCTGAGGGCTATACGCCGCTGCGCGATTGGATCGTGGGCTATATGGCGCGGCTTGGCGTGACGTGCGAACGCGACAACATCCTGATCACCGCCGGATCGCAACAGGCGTTGGATTATCTTGGCAAAGTGTTCCTCGACAAGGATGACACGGTGATGGTCGGCTGGCCGACCTATCTGGGCGCACTTGGCGCGTTTAATGCCTATGAACCGCTCTATGATCGACTTGACCCGGCCGACAACCGCAGGCCGCAAGACATCCTTGCGGCCGCCGAGCAGAACGGTGGCAAAGTCAAATTTTCCTATCTGTCGCCGGATTTCGCCAACCCCACCGGAGTGACGCTTTCCGTTGAAGACCGCCGGGCGATTTTGGCACAGGCACAGGCGTTGGATTGCGCCATTGTCGAAGACGCCGCCTACCAATCGCTGCGCTATTCCGGCGAAGATCTCCCGCCGATCCTGGCGCTTGAGATGCAAGAGACCGGCGACATCAACGCGTGCCGCACGATTTATCTTGGCTCCTTTTCCAAAACCCTCGCCCCCGGTTTGCGGGTCGGCTGGGCCGTGGCGGCCAAGCCTGTCATTTCGCAATTGGTGCTGACCAAACAGGCGGCGGACCTGCAAACCGCAACGATCAACCAGATCGCTGTCGCCGAAGTGGCGCGGGCGGTGTTTGACACCCATGTCGACACTTTGCGCAGCGTTTACGGCACGCGGCTTCAGGCGATGCTGACATCGCTTTCGACGCATATGCCCGAAGGCGTGTCCTGGACTGAACCTGCGGGTGGGATGTTTGTCTGGGTCACTTTACCGGAGGGCATGGATGGGGCCGAGCTGTTGAAACAGGCGTTGCAGGCCAATGTGGCCTTTGTGCCGGGGGCTGCGTTTTTCGCTGATGGCTCAAACACCAACACGCTGCGGCTGAATTTCTCGATGTCGGCTCCGGCCAAAATTGAACAGGGCATCGCGCACCTCGCTCAGGTTATTCGAGCGCAGATGTAAGGCAGAGTGAGGCGGTGCAATCCCGCCTCAACTCTAAGTCTTATGATCGCAAATCTCAGTAGCCGAACCGGCCCAGATCGCGAAAATTGATCTGTTCAAGAAGCGGAACGATCACATCTTGTTCGCCGCCTTCCACCTGAACCAAAACGCGCCCTTCGATCAGCGCCGACACTGTGCCGTCCTGATCGACGAATTTTTCGCGCCCCACGCGGATGGTTTTCAGGCCCATCGCCCCGGCGTTTTGCAGCATCCCGCCCATCATCCCGATCATCGGGCTGTCGACGACGATGGTCATGGTAAACTCTTCTCCCGCGTCATTGAAATAGCGTTTCGCCGCTGCCGTGCCGCCGCCCATCATGGCAAAGCCCGCCACCGTGTCGGCGTCGTCTTCCATGGTCCACCCGTCAGGCGCGGCGGGGAAAAAGTCGGACAAGGCGCCCGTTTGCATCTCTTTGAGCAACTGTTTGGCATAGTCGAGTTCGTCAATGGCATAGCTGACATCGCCCTCGCCATAGGCTTTCAGTGCGCTTTCAAGCGTGTCTGTGACCTCGTCGGCAAAAGCGGCGGTGGTCATGGTGGTGAGCAAGGCCGTGGTCGTGAGCATTCTCGTGAAACGGTACATAATGGTCCCTCCAGCAAACAATGTATAAAGCTAAGCGTCTCCCTTGGCTTCGGGCAAGGGGGAAGAATAAGGCGCAGGCGTCAGTTCTGATCGGTCCAGACAGTTCAGACATCCATTTTTTGTTTGCGACTGTTGGGTTAGGTTTGTGCACCGGACCATGGCGCGATGAGCAAGAGGAGAGACAGATGGGTCATTTGGGTGAAAGCGGCGGGTTTTTTGTCGCTGTTGCGCTGCCTGTGGTGCTGATCGGCGCTGCGGCACTGACGATTCCTTTTGTGGTGACACCGAAAGGGACGCGCTCACAGCGGCGTTTGTTTCTTTCGGTTCTGATGAGCGCTCTTCTCCTGTTTGGGCTCAGTGCTGTGCTGTTTGCGGTGCTCTATCAGGCGGAGGGCAAACCGCTTTGGCAGGTTTTCCCACAGCAACCGCAACAGGTATGTGCCTTTTTGGCCCGCCGCGCCGTGCTTGCCACCCTTGTCTGGGGGCCGCTGATGCTTTTGGCTTGGCTGAGCCTCGCGCGCCGAATTGAACGGATCAAGGCCGAGGAGGGGATGCGCCTCCACCCCATGGACGACGCATCGTAACGGTAGGTGCCTGACCGGCACAGGATCAAAGCCCCTCGCGCTTTTATCGGAAGCCCGCTAAACAGAACCTTGAATATGGGCTGCACGGCACTGTGCCGGATTGGCGACCCCTCAGACAGGAGAGACAAACATGCTTGGTTTCCTGCGCTTCTTGGTGATCGGTTTCGTGCTTTTGAGCGTGCTTTACGGCCTTTTGATCATTTACGTCCGCTCGCTGACCCGCGAAAGATTAGAGGACGAATGGGCGGAGGAGGGTTCCATTGGCGACAGGGACGCTTATGTGGAGGAGGGGATCAAAGAGTATGAGCGCTCGTTTCGGCCAAAGCTGTTGCTGCTCGTCTATATCCTGCCGCTGATTGCCTTTTGCGTGATCTTCTATGTGACCAATTTTATGTAAGGACGGCCCCGATGCGCTACGTCAAATGGACCCTGATCGCTCTGATCGTTTTGCTGGTGGGGGGATTTCTTCATTACACCCTGCCACAACATGACATTGTGCGGATCGTGAACACCTATGAGGAGCGTCAGGATATTTCCGGTTGGACGTCGATGTTCTGGCAAGCGCCCGACAATGGCTCGACCACAACGCAAAACCGCGATGTGCAATTCATTCAGGCGGTGCGGCCAAACGGCAAATCCATCGTCTACCGCAATGAGGACACCGGTTGGGGCTGGCCGCCCTATTTCAAATTTGACACCGCGAATCTCTACACCGAAGCCAATGACGCGATTTCCAACAAGGAGACCCCGGAATGGGTCTCTGTGACCCATTATGGCTGGCGGTCTCAGGTCCTGTCGCTGTTCCCGAATGCCATGGGGATCAAACCGGTGTCCGGTCCCGACGCGACCATCATCCCATGGGTCAATATCGTGATCCTGACCTTCCTCGCCGTGGTGGCGTTGTTGATCTGGCGGATGCTGGCGCAGTTCCGCGAGCGCACGATTGATCCGCTGGTCGAGGATGTCGAAGACGCGTGGGATGTGATGGATGAGAAAAAGGACAATGCCGTCGATAAGGTCAAAGGCTGGTTCAAAAAACGCTAAAGGAAAGGGGCCAGAAGGCCCCTTTTTCATGTCTCGTTTTCGTGTCGCATCATTCGCCGTAAGGCACCCAAATCGTTTTGACCTCGGTCGCCTGCGCCAACCAATCGCGCGCTGCATAGGTTCGCGTCTGACCAAAGTTGACCCAGGTGCGTTTGAGGTTCCCGGCACTTTCCAATTCGATCGTTTTGGAAATGTCAGCACCGGAAAACGACCACACCGCCTCAAGATCCATGTGACCCGCCATCGGTTTCGCCAAATCGCTATGCGATCCGGTGAGGATATTGACCACGCCCGCAGGCACATCGGAGGTGTCGAGCACCTGATAAAAATCGGTGGCGGCCAAGGGATAGGCCTCGGAGGCCACGGCGACCACCCGGTTGCCCATGGCAATGGCGGGGGCGATGACGTCGGTCAACCCGCCCAAAGGCCGGTCATCACAAAACGCACCGATCACGCCCACCGCCTCATTCATCGCCAAGGCCACGCCGCGCATCGGCACGGGTTTCGCCGCCCCGTCGAG
Source organism: Roseobacter sp. TSBP12 (assembly GCF_009129705.1). Taxonomy (NCBI): domain Bacteria; kingdom Pseudomonadati; phylum Pseudomonadota; class Alphaproteobacteria; order Rhodobacterales; family Roseobacteraceae; genus Roseobacter; species Roseobacter sp. TSBP12. Next base: position 42,889 of record NZ_PYIB01000002.1, on the reverse strand, counting down.
CTTGTCGGCCCAAGCGGCAAAGGTGAACAGCGTGTCGATGGCCTCCGCCACTTCCTCTTTGGCTTTTGCCTCAGTTGTGCCGGTCAGGTCGCGAATGCGCTGAGCAAATTCATCCGCTCGGGCCGAGAGGTTTTCCCCAACGAAATAGAGCACTTGTGCACGGTTGTGCGCTGTGGCTTTGCTCCAGCCTTTCGCCCCCTGCGCTGCTTCCACCGCGTTGCGGATGTCTTTGCGCGAGGCCAGAGAGGCATGGCCCAAAAGTGTGCCCTTGGGCGCATAGATCGCTTGCGAATAGCCACTGTCAGGCCGCGCCTGCTTGCCGCCGATGTAGAGTTTTGCTGTGCGATCGAGGTTCAGAACCTCCACCGTGTCGGGTTTTGAATGCGCCATCGCGGGCTTGACGGTGGTGGCCTTGCCCTTGGGCTTGGTGTAGGCCATCAGACCCTCCCAACCGCCCTCACGACCAAACCCGCTTTCGCGCACACCACCAAATCCGGCGGCCGCATCGAACATGTTCGACCCGTTGACCCAAACCACGCCGGCGACCAGTTTGGGCGCAATATCAAGCGCCAGATTGACGTTCTCGGACCAAACCGAGGCGGCCAGGCCAAAGCGGGTGTTGTTGGCGACCTGAACCGCTTCTTCGGGCGTGCGGAAGGTGGTCGAAACCAACACCGGACCAAAGATTTCCTCCTGCATCAGCATCGCAGAAGGGTGCAATCCGCTGATCAAGGTCGGCGGGTAGAAACAGCCCTCGGGCGCGGGACAGGGTTGATTGACCGTGCCCTCCATACCGCCTTTGGCAATCAGTGCCTCGATCCGTTCCAACTGTTTCGGGTCCACAATGGCCCCCACGTCGATGCATTTGTCCAACGGGTTGCCAATGCGCAGTTTCGACATGCGGTCAATCAGCCGGGCGTGGAAATCCTCCGCGATGCCTTCTTGCACCAAAAGCCGCGAGCCTGCGCAACAGACCTGCCCTTGGTTAAAGAAAATCGCGTCCACCAGCCCCTCGATGGCGCTGTCAATATCGGCGTCTTCAAAGACGATATAGGGGGATTTTCCGCCCAGCTCCAAGGTCAGAGATTTGCCTGATCCGGCTGTCGCCTGACGGATGCGACGCCCCACGGCGGTCGATCCGGTAAAGGCGATTTTGTCGATGTCTGGATGGGTGACGATCATCTCACCCACGGCCCCATCGCCGGTCACGATATTGACCACGCCTTTCGGCACACCCGCCTCTTGGCAAATCTGCGCAAACAAAAGCGCGGTGAGCGAGGTATATTCGGCGGGTTTCAATACCACCGTGTTGCCCATGGCAATCGCGGGCGCGACTTTCCACGCGAGCATCAATAGTGGGAAATTCCACGGGATGATCTGACCACAAACGCCAAGCGCCGCGCGGTTGGGCAATTCTTCGTCCATCAACTGCGCCATGCCCGCGTGGTAATAGAAATGCCGCGCCACCAAAGCCACGTCGATGTCACGGCTCTCGCGGATCGGTTTGCCGTTATCCAGCGTCTCCAGCACCGCAAACAGGCGCGCGTGTTTTTGCACCAGACGGGCCAAAGCATAAAGCACCTTGGCACGGGCTTTGCCGCCGCGTTTTTCCCATTTGGCTTGGGCTTTTCGCGCGGCCGCCACGGCCATGTCCACCTCGCCCAAAGAGGCTTGGGTCAAATGCGCAAGCACCTCGCCCGTCGCCGGGTTTTTCGCCAAAAACACCTCACCGGGCGCTGTCGCAGGCGCGGTCATTTTGCCATCAATGAAATGGCCAAACCGGTCGCCCCCCTCCACCAGCCACGCCAAAGCCTCCGCCGCCGATTCCGGTGCTGCGCCATAGTCCATGGTCTCGAAAATCTCTTTTACGGTCATCATTGTGATCCTTCTTGCGGGCGCTTAACCGATGGCATGGCGGTAGCCCGCCGAATAGTGACCTGTCACATGATGCTCCAACTGGCGCTCGATGTCGCCCAAAAGCGAGGAGGCGCCAAAGCGGAACAGATGCGGTGACAGCCAATGGTTGCCCAGCTCTTCTTTGATCAAGGACAGGTAGACCAAAGCGTCCTTGGCCTTGGAAATCCCGCCCGCCGGTTTGTAGCCGACGCGGTAGCCGGTGCGGGCGTGGTAGTCGCGGATCGCGCGGATCATCACGAGGGAGACGGGCAGGGTGGCGTTGACACTTTCCTTGCCTGTGGAGGTCTTGATGAAATCGGCCCCGGCCATCATGCAGACCTGCGATGCGCGCGCGACATTGCGCAGCGATCCCAACTCACCGGTGGCCAAAATCGCTTTGACATGGGCCTCGCCACAGGTGGCGCGAAACTCGCGCATTTCGTCATAAAGCGCTTGCCAGTTCCCGGCCAAAACATGGCGGCGCGAAATCACGATGTCGATCTCTTTCGCCCCGGCCTTGACGCTTTCCTCAATCTCTTTGACCCGCAGGTGATAGGGCGACAGCCCCGCCGGAAAGCCGGTGGACACGGCGGCAACCGGGATGCCGGTGCCGTCCAGGGCCGCGACAGCCGTTTCCACCATCTCGTGATAGACACAGACCGCGCCGGTGGTGATCGGCCCCATGCCGAGCGCATCCAGAATGTCGGTGCGCACCGGATGGGCCGCCTTGGCGCAGAGCCGTTTGACCCGGCCCGGCGTGTCATCGCCCGCCAAGGTGGTCAGATCAATCATGGTGATGGCTTTCAAAAGCCACGCCGCCTGGTGATCCTTTTTGACACTGCGCCGCCCCGGCAGGGTGGCACACCGCCGTTCAATCGCCGAGGTGTTGGCCTGAACGCCCCGGATCACATCCAGATCAAGCGCCATGCCCGGATTGCGCGGTTCATGGATCTGCGGCAGATGCATGCCTGAGGTGGCGGCACTGGTGTCAGCTTTGGTCATTTCGGGTGTGCCCATGGAAAGCTCCGTCCTTGCTTACTCACAAGCTGGCATGTGTGGAGGGATTTGGCAATCATTGACCAGTTGGTCAAATGGGCTGGGCCACGCCTTTTTGATGTTTCACCCGGTATTGCCGCGGCGTCATGCCGAAACGGGTGCGAAACAGCCGATGAAAATGGCTCATGTTTTGAATGCCGATTTCCTCAGAAATCTCAGAGAGCGAATCCGGCGTGCCGCGCAATTGCCGGGCGGCATAATCCATGCGCAGCCCGTTTACGAAATCCGAGGGTGTCATTCCCAAAGACGCCTGCATCGTGCGCGCGACATGGGCATGGGCTTTGCCGCATTGCGCCACCAACCCGGAGGCGCCATCACGAAACACCTCCGGTTTCTCCGCCGCGATCATGGCCTCATTGAGCCAAACCGGCATGGCGACGCTTTGATCGCGCGCCTCACTGGCCAGTTCCGCGATCAGGGGCAAAAGAAAGGCTTCGAGGTAGAGCGCGGTGCGTGGCGCGGCGTCCAGCGCCTTGGCGGCCGCCGAAAGACGCGACAAATGCCGCATGTCGCGATGGACCACGGTCGGTGCGGCACCGGGGCCGGGGAACACCTGTGCAACCTCTGCAAATCGCGCCAATACCTCTTTGATTCGGCGCTTTCGAATGATGACATTGACGATATGGCTTTCCTCGCCGACGCCTTGCAATCCATGCGGATGACCCGGCGACAAAAACACGATGTCACCTTCATTCAGCGCCAGTCTCGCCTCAGGCGTCACAAGACGCGCCCGTCCATTGTGCAACCAGAACAGCTCGTAAAAATCTTGGTTATGCAGCGCTTTTGGCCGCGCACGAGACAAAACTGAGCGTGAAAAATGAAATTCCTCGCCCTTGGCTAAAATGTCTTTGGCCCAAATGTCTTTGGTCGCAGTCTCGATGGGGATCAGTTTCGCTGGCATCATGTGCAAAACCTAACACAGGACCTTCTTTGGATCGCATGAAATTCCGCCACGTCATGAAAATTTCGCGATGCAATCGCGGTTTTGCTGCATTCGCGAGCATGGTGCTCTTCAGGTGACAGCGCGGCCTAAACCGGGTAAGGCCACGGGCAAGCATAGACCACCCTGAGGAATCGCCCAGATGACCGACATTCTTTTCGACCGTTCCGTGAAAATTGCCCCCTCCATTCTCGCGGCCGATTTCGCCAATTTTGGCCGTGAGATCGAAGCCGTTGAGGCCGAGGGCGCCGATTGGATTCATGTCGATGTGATGGACGGGCATTTCGTCCCGAACCTGACCTTTGGTCCGGCAATGTGCAAGGCGATCCGGCCACATATCAAGACCGTGATGGACGTGCATCTGATGATCTCTCCGGTCGATCCCTATATCGACGCCTTTGCCGAGGCGGGTGCCGATATCATCACCGCCCATGTCGAGGCCGGTCCGCACATCCACCGCACGCTGCAAGCCATCCGTGGGGCCGGCGCAAAGGCAGGGCTGGCACTCAATCCGGGCACCCCTGTTGAGGTGGTCGATTACCTGTTGGATATGGTCGATCTGGTCTGTGTGATGACGGTGAATCCGGGCTTTGGCGGTCAGAAATTCATTCACTCTCAGGTCGAAAAAGTGCGCAAGCTGCGGGCGATGATCGGGGATCGCCCGATCCACATCGAGATCGACGGCGGCGTTGATCCGATCACAGCCCCGTTGGTGGTGGCCGCAGGGGCAGATGCGCTTGTGGCAGGATCTGCCGTGTTCAAAGGCGGTTCGGTGAACAACCCGGCGCCATATGGCGACAACATCCGCGCCATCCGCGCCGCTGCCGCAAAAGTGCTATAAGCGCCGAAAGGGTCGTTAGCCTGCAATGGTCGCAGGCAATAGGAATGTGATGTCATCGCGGGCGGACAGTTTCGCGATGTCTTCTTCGTAATGCTGCGTGACCATATCGATCACGCCAGCGTCCCAACCCGGCAAATCACAGGGCTCATCAAGCGCGTCTTCTTTGCCGTATTTATCCAAGAATGCCAAAACCGTGCGTTCATATTGGGCGTCGGTTTCGGGCGGATGTTTGGTCAAAAACACCTGAAGCCGTTTCAACCCCTCCGGTTGGATCAGATCGCGCAAAGCGGCGAAACTGCCGCGCAATTTGGCGTCGTTGGGCAGGCCTGCGATCTGGCGCATCACCCGCGGCCAGATCAGCGGCGTGTCCTCTTCGCACCACAGCGTCAAGGGCACGTTGGGCAAGGCGTTGCGCAGGGCCTCCACCGTGTCGTGCCAGCGTAGGTTTTCCGGCTGGACGCTGCGCAAAAACGAACTCGTCGCCCCCCGCGCCTTGCCGGAATCCTGTAGGTTTTGGGCAAACACTGCCGGGTTGCGCAGGGCCAGGCTGAGGCGCAGATCCGAGCTTTCAAACAGTTCGGCAATTGGGGCAACCCGCGTTCCAATGTCGGGGTACAGCCGATCTGCATGAAGCGCCTCGGCCAAGGGCGAGGCCCAGTTGGCGTCGGCCATGATCACCGTCTTGGCGGCGTTGCCCTGAAGAATTTCGTCCAAAAGCGCGATCTCTTCCGCTTCAATCGGTGGTAAACCGTCCAGACGCTCCAAAAGTTCGGTCATCGCCCGTCGATAGAGACGTGCTGGCGGTGTGCGAATGTCGCGTTCGGCAAAGCCTTGCGAATTTTGCCGCAAACCCTCGACGATTCGGGTGGTCCCGGCAAAATGAAGGCCAATATGCAAATGAACCCGCTTGCGCACAGGGGGTTGATCAGTGGTTTGATCGGTCTCGGTCAATGCACCGTCTCCCCTTTGTCCACGGTGAAAAAGAAATCCTCGTCTGGGTCTTTGGCGACGATTTCATCAGGGACGGTTTGTGGCCCATTCAAAAAGACATTCGCGCCAAAATGCCGATGCATCCGCGCCAGTTTTTCCATCCGCCAGCCAGTCAACTCCTGGTAAAACGCGGCGTAGTTTTCTGTGGCACGCAGCGCGTCGATTTTCTCGCGGTGCGCTTTGACACAGGCCTCATGCTGAGCGCGGATGTCAGGGTCGGCCATCAGGCGGTCAAATTCCACCTGCAACTGCGGGATCATCCGCTGAATCGAAGTTTCTTGCTCGTAATTGTTGTTCATGCGGAACCAATAGGCCAGCCCCTGATCGCGGTCCACATGGTTCACCCGGCCCCGGTCGCGTTTGACCAAAAAGCTTTCGGCCGAGCGCACGGCATAGTGATTGAGCTGCACCACGTCATAGCCATAGGTCGAGGCATTCGAACGCCAAGCGTTGCGAAACTCGTTTTTCGGCATCGGCTTGGCCGAGCCGTTGTACCAGCGGATTTTGTCCCAGATTTGCGGTTTCAGCCCCTTGGGCCGATGCACGCCGAGTTTTTTGAACAGGCCGACATTTTTAAACAGGGTTTTAAAGCCCCAGGCCTGATGCGGTTTGTTGGCAAACTCCGGCGCACAGCGATCAAACTGCGCCAAGAGGAATGCGTCCTCATACTCATGCACATCAGCATTGCCGAACAGCCGCCATGTGCAGGAAATCAGGTTGGCATCGGGCACCACATCAAACAGCGCGCTCATCGTGCCATCCCCGACTTTGATGTTGATGAACTCATCCACATCCATCGAAATCGCCCAATCCGCGCCCGTCACCACCTCTTCGTTCTCGGCACTTTGCAAGGCGTGGTGCTGTGGTTTGAGGCCCGTGTCGTGGAACTTATTGTCGCGGTGTTGGACATAGCCCTTGGCTTGCAACAGGTCCAAAAACGTGTCGGTGCCATCCGTGCAATCATTGGTGTAGACCAAAAATCCCTCGACCCCGATGGCGCGGTGATAGGCGATCCATTCCAAAATGAACGGGCCTTCGTTTTTCATACAGGTGACAATCGCCACCGAATTGTCGCCGCGAGGCGGTTTGGCCACCTTTTCTTCGGGCATCAAAATCGGTTTGTGACCCCATTCCGAGGCGGCCATGTCAATGAGCGCCTGCGCATGAATAAGCGAGGCTTTCGGCACGATCCGCGACACGGTGGGCGCGACGTGGCGCAGCGCCATGTAGCGGTAAAACCCGTAGCGCGTGGTTGGTTCGACCCCGCCGACCCGAACCAGCCGAAACACCGCCCCCTCGGGCAGTTTGGCGGGGGCCACACACCAGCGCCCCCGGCGCTTTTTCTCATCGAACTGGACGCAAACGTGATCGCCAAACTGTACCGTGTCGCCCTCGCGCACCCGCCATGGATAACATTGCTGGCCGATCAGTTGCACAACCCCATGTTCGGCCTCTTGTGCCAGATCGAACACGGAGCCTTCGGGGGCGGGCGGGATCAGGTCATAGACCTCGATGTTGGCCACGGCGCGGGCCTGATGCAAATACAGGTGCCGCAGGATTTCATAGACCAAGACATCCGCCAAAGGCGCGCTCCACGGATCGGCCTCGGGCACCTCCATCCGGTCCTTGCCGGGCGCGCCGGGGGTGACATAGGGATGGGTTTCAGAGGGCAAATGGGGATGGCCCAGCGGCACATCACAATTCACCAAAACCACCGCCATATCGCCACTCAGCTCCGGTAGCCCCTTGGCCAAAGCCTCGGCAAACCCACCATCCGCGCCGGGACGTGCCCGGTCCAAAATCACCGCCCCGTTCATGCCCTGATGCACCGCGTGATAGCGCAGCCACTCCAAAACCACCTCCGCGCTCTCGCCATTGCGGGTGGAGAGCGCCACGTTGCGCCCGGCCATATGCGCGGGCTCGGGGGTGATCGGGGTGATGTCGCAAAGCGCCCCTTGGAAATAGGCGCGGATGCCCTCGGGTGGGACAGTGCCGGTGATCCAGGGCGCATCGCCGACGGATTTCAATTCAGCATCCAGCAACAGGTTTTGTGCCACCGCCTCGCTCATCTGAGTGCTGCGGCTGAAAAACAATTCGGCCTTGCCACTTTCAAGCCCGATGGCTGCCAAAAGCGTGGCGGGGCCAAGTGTGCGGTGGGTCAGGGTGCGTGTGATGAGGTGGGTCATGGGGGAGGAGGGGCTCATGCCTTGGGTCAGGCCTCTGGTGTCAGGGTTTTGAGCCGCGCCAGATGCGCGGCCAATTGCGTTGGGCCGGGCGGGGTGGAGCCGCCCATGAGGGTCAGTTGCCACATCAATTCCACCACATCGCGTCGCGACAACAAGGTTTTGAGCCGCGCGCGATGGGCGGCGACACTGGCCTTATGCAATGGCTCAAACGCCGCCATTTCGGCACGCACAGCATGGGCCACGGGCCGCATGGCGGCGATGCGTGTGTCTGAGGTGACGTTAAAATTCCGTTCGGCCCAATAGCCCGCGCCGATCGGCTTTTGCATATGATTGGGCAGGCCGCGCGCGGATTTGAGCACGAATTCTTCGATCGACCGCACGGAGTAATGATTGAGCCAAGCGCGCTCTTTTTCATGCGGCACGCCGAACAGGTTGATCCGGGCTTGGGCCATGGCAAAGGCCGTGGGCAAGGCGGCGCCACTCGCGGACACCCAATTTGGCAGATCTTGGTCCTTGGGATTTTTCGGGCGATGCACACCCAAGTCACGAAAGGCCTTGGGCCGGTGCAGCGTTTTAAAAAAATGTGCCAGGGGCAAGGTGATGCCGTCGGGCGCAGCCATGGTAAAGCGCTCGGGCACCGGCACATCATCCATGTGCCAAACCCGTTGTTGCCAAACAGATGCCAACGCAGCGGCATCGCGTCTGCCGTCTCGGGCATCAATTCCGCGACAGACCTGGCGTCTTGCATCACCAGATACTCATCGACATCAAAAAACAGTGCCAGATCGGCGCTCCGGTAGCGTTTGTGTTTGGACAGGAGTTTCATCGCCTGCCATTGCACCGATTTTTCGCCCTTGGGCACAAAAGGCACATGGGTGATGAGACCCGCCGCGTCCAAGGCATCGAGCATCTGATCACTGCCGTCGGTGCAGTCATGTGAGGCGATGAGAAAATGGGTAAAACCGGCGGCTTTATGATGGGCGAGCCAGTCCAGAAGCCAAGGCCCCTCGTCGCGGATGCATGTGATCGCGAGTGTGTTCACCCTTAACCTACCCGTAGCTGCGGCGCATGGTCCGCGCGTAACTCTTGTGCGACTCTGTCATTCGGCACCGTGACGGAGCCTGATGTCCAAACTGTGCCAGATGCCTGCCAAGTTCGACCGTTTCGGCCCTGTTTTTCTGGCCTTTGTGGTCTCATATGGCCCGGGCCAAGTCAAGCGCGCGGGAGCAAAGGTCTTGGGTCGGTCTCGGCCCAGACCTATGTTTCGCGCTCAGAGTGCGCATTTGTGTCGCTATCGGTTGAAGTGGTGCGGCGGTGCCGCAGTTGTTTTCCCATTCGAAACAATGCTGTTTTCAACTGTATTTTGGGATGCTTCTGCGATATGCGTCACAGTCGATAGTCTTTTGCTCTGGAAGGGAAAAATGGCACAGTTACCAGTGATCGGTGCGTTGTGGATGGAAGGTCCGCTGAGTTACCTCGAACAGCTTTGTCTGAAGTCCTTTGTCGATGCAGGGCATAAGGTCGTTCTGTATCATTACGGGCCGCTTGAGAACGTCCCAGAGGGGATCGAGCTTGGCGATGCCAACGAATTCCTGCCGCAGACGAATTTCCTGCAACATGAACGCACCGGCTCGCCCGCGCTGCATTCCGATCTCTTCCGCTATAAAATGTTGGAAAAAAGCGACAATGTGATCTGGGCCGACACGGACGCCTATTGCATGCGCCCGTTTGAGACCGAGACCGGCCATTATTTTGGTTGGGAAAGCGACAAACACATCAACGGTGGTGTGCTGGGTCTGCCGAAAGACAGTGATGCGTTGAAGGCGCTGTTGGAGTTCACCTCCGACGAGTTTTCGATCCCAAGTTATTACGGCGAGAAATACCAAGCCGAGTTGGAACAAAAAAAGGCCGAGGGCACGCCGGTCCACGCCTCTGAACAACCATGGGGCGTCTGGGGGCCACATGCGGTCAGCCATTTCTTGCACCAAACCGGCGAAGAAAAATACGCTTTCCCACAGGAGGTGCTCTATCCGTTCACCTTCAAAGACCGCCGGATCATGTTGAAACGCGACGTCGATGTGTCGCCCTATGTGACCGACAAAACCACCTCTGTGCACCTCTATGGTCGCCGGATGCGGATGCGTCTGATCGAGAAAGAGGGCGGCGCACCGCACCCGAAATCCTTCCTCGCCTCGCTGTTGCGCAAGCATGACATTGATCCGGCCAAAGCGCCGATCATGACCCGCCACAAACCGCAGCTCGATGACAGTGCGGTCAAAGACACCGCCGCCAAAGACAACAAGGCGAAACCCTCCGACCCCGCGCAGGGGTTGGTCATTGGTGACCCGGCCTTTATGGCGCGGATTGGTCTTGAGGCTCTCAAAGGCGATAAATCTTTTGGTCAGGTTGCCAAAGAATTTAAGGTCGATAACAAACTGGTCCGCGCGTGCCGCGACCGTATTCGCGACCATGCCAGCGACCTGTTCGTTCCGGTCGACGTGGGCGGTGTTTCCGCCTCTGATCTGATGGCGAATTACATCCATCGCCGGCATTTCCTGCAAACCGCGAACCTGTCGGCCTTTACCCCGCCGGGATCGAAGTTTTTGTTTATGAAGACCTCAAAGGCGGCCTGTTCGACGGTGATGGCCACCTTGATCCGGCAAATGGCACGGGCGCGGGGCGACGAGGGAAATGGCGTGATGGAAACGCTGAATTCGGTCCACTCCCCACCCGCCAACCTGGTGATGAGCGGTTTGAAAGCCTTGAACGAACAGATGATCATGAACGCTTTGGCGGACCCGGATGTGTTCAAATTCACCGTGATCCGCGACCCGATCAGCCGCACCGTGTCGGCCTGGGCCGATAAGATCGACGGCAATGAAAAAGAAAAAGGCCGCCTGATGCGCTATCTTGGGCGCGACGAGAACAGCAATATCACCCTCAAACAATTCATCGCGCTTCTGGCCGAGGATGAGGGCGCGCGTGATCTGGATCGGCATTGGCGGCTTCAGCGCAAAGAGACCAGCTATGATTTGATTGACTATGATTACATCGGGCTGGTGGAAGAGATGGATGCGGCGATGGAGAAAATCGTTGGCACCTGTTTTGGTACAGAAGCTGCGGGGGAGATCGTTGACACCCGTCGCACTCTCGGCCACAAAACCAAGTCCTCTGAGCTGATTGAAACCCTGTCTGCCAAGGATTTGAAAAATCTCGAAAAGGCCTTTGGACCTGATTTCGAAATGTACGAAGAGGTCAAAGCCCGGCTGAGCCAATCCGCCGCCGCGTGATCACCGCTATAAGACACAGTTTAAACGGATCGGGATCAATACCCGATCCGTTTTGCGATTTTGGGCAAGAGTGTTGGTGCCACGGCCACGATGATCACGATCCGCACGAGGTGATGGATCGAGATATAAGCGACTTCAGCATTCATCGCCAAAGCCACCAAGGACATTTCGGTTAAGCCCCCCGGCGCATAGGCCAAAAGCACTTGTTCCACGGTTTGCCCAAACAAAGTGTGAAACAGCATGGCCACCGCCAGCGACAGCGCCATCATCAAAAGCGTGCCCCCCAAAGTGAGCAACAGCGTTTGGGCCACAAGCCGCCCCCCAGCGCCCTTGAACCGCGCGCCCATGGACGAACCAAGGATCACCTGTGCTGCTACGATGATCAACGCCGGGGGCGAGGAATGGGTCAGCCCGGAAATATGCGCGGCCGCTGACAACAAGAGCGGCCCCAAAAGTCCGGGTGCAGGCAGGCGGAGTTTGCCGCCAATCCATGCGCCCAAAACCGCACAGCCGATCAGGATCAAGGCACTTAAAGCCGTCATCGACGTGGCCGGGTCCGAGGCCAAGGACACGCCACGGACCTCATAGCCCAGGATCACCCGAAACCACAGCGCGATGATCGAGATCGACACGACGATCCGCCCGGCATGGGCCAGAATGATCCGCTTTTCATCGCCGCCGAGCGCGCCGCCAATCACCGTCATCTCATTGAGGCCGCCGGGCATGGCGGAGAAAAACGCGGTGATCGGATCAAGCCGCCCGACCTTGATGTAAAACGGCACCACCAGCGCCGCAGCCATCGCCAGATAGATCGACAGCCCCGCCAAGGAGAGGCCCCAACGCGCCAGATGGTGAAAGGTCTCGGGGGTGAAACTTGACCCAAGCATCACCCCGATCACCGGGATCACGACGGGGCGCAAGGCGTTTGGCGCCTCAAGCGGCGCGCCCGCCATCACGCAGGTGAAAATCACCAACATCGGCCCAAGCATCCACGGCAAGGGCAAATGTGCCAGATAAAATCCGGTGCCGCCCGCGGCACCGAGGCACAGGGTCAGCACGATCAGCGCAAGACGCTTGGGGTCGGGGCGTGTGGGGGACAGGGGCTGGGGCAAGGTAACGACCTCGGCTCTTTCGGTTGGGGGCACCATACTGTGCTCAGGGCATGGAGCAAGGTAAGTTGCACGGTTTTTGCGCACATGGGTTCTGCGTGATCTGCGATTTTGGCGCTGAGGCGCGAAAAGAGGGGCAGGGGGGCTGTTACAAATCTTTTGCCGGAGCGTCACAAAGAGGTTTCAGACTCTGTGCTTTATCCCCGCAACGAGATGAGGGGATCAGAATGCTCGAAGTCAAAGGCCTGACAAAGCGGTTTGGGGGCAACCTCGCCGTGGACAACGTCAGCTTTCGCGTGGACCGCCCGATGATGATCGGGATCATTGGCCGTTCTGGTGCGGGCAAATCGACTTTTTTGCGGATGATGAACCGGCTGACCGAGGCGTCTGAGGGTGTTTTGGCCTTTGAGGGGCGCAATGTGTTGCCGCTCGCGGGGAAGGCCAAGCGTGAATGGCAATCGACCTGCGCGATGATTTTTCAACAGTTCAACCTTGTGCCGCGGATGGATGTGGTTTCGAACGTGCTGCATGGCACGTTGGGCCGCCGCTCGACCCTGGCGACGATGTTCAACCTCTATCCCGAGAGCGACATTCACCAAGCCATCGACATTCTCGACCGTCTGGGCATCGCCCAACATGCCGAGAAACGCGCCGAGGCGCTGTCTGGCGGACAACAACAACGGGTCGCGATTGCGCGCGCGTTGATGCAAGACCCGAAAGTGATCTTGGCTGATGAACCGATCGCCTCGCTCGATCCGATGAATGCCCAAACCGTGATGGAAGCACTTAGACGCATCCATGACGAGGACGGCCGCATGGTCATCGCCAACCTTCATACGCTCGACACCGCGCGGCGCTATTGCGACCGCATCATCGGGATGCGTGACGGGCGCGTCGTGTTTGACGGCACCCCCGCACAGCTCACAACCGGTGTGGCGCGCGACATTTATGGCGCGGGCGCGGATTTTTCCGAGGCCGCCACATCCACCGAAATTCGCGATCACCACGACATTGAAGCGGCCGAAATCCGCAATGCCGAAGTCGCGATCTAATCGCTTTCATCCCGGCGCGCCTCTTACCGAACCTTGGGCGGGCCATACAACCTGGAGAGACAGATGAAAAACCTGCTTGCTGCTGTTCTTGCGACCACCGCCTTTGTCGGCGCGGCGCATGCTCAAGAGATCAAAGAATTCAACATCGGCCTTTTGGGCGGCGAAAACGCCCAAGACCGTCTGAATTCCAACGAATGCCTGCGCGCCTATGCCGAAGAGGCCCTTGGCGTTCCGGTCAAACTTTTTGCCCCCGCCGATTATAACGGCGTGATGCAGGGCCTTTTGGGCGGCACAATCGATATGGCCTGGCTCGGCGCGTCCTCCTACGCGGGGATCTATGTGCAAGACCCAGAGGCTGTTGAGCCGGTTTTGGTGAAAATCAACCTTGATGGCTCCTATGGCTACCACTCCATTGGCTTTGCCCGCAAAGAGACTGGCATCACCTCGCTCGACGACATGGCTGGCAAGAGCTTTGGCTTTGGCGATCCGAACTCCACCTCCGGCTATCTGATCCCCTCCATCGAAATCCCGCAGTACAAAGACGGTATCACCATGGAGTCCGGCGACTATTTCGGTGAGGTTAAATTCACCGGTGGTCACGAACAGACCATCGTTGCCGTCAACAATGGCGATATCGACGCTGGCGTGACCTGGGCCGATGGCCAGGGCGCATGGGAAGACGGGTACAACTCCGGTGCCTTCCGCAAGGCCGTGGACGCGGGTCTTGTGGACATGAACGATTTCGTGGAAATCTGGCGCTCCAAACCGATCCCTGAGGGTCCGGTTGTGCTGCGCAAATCTTTGCCGGCTGATGTCAAAGCCACCATGACCGCGCTGGTCGAAAATATGATCAACACCGACGCCGATTGCACCTACGGCATGGCTGCGGGCGAAACCTTGGGCTTCCAGCCGATCACCCATGCCGCCTACGAATCCATCGTGGCCGCACGTCTGTCGCAAGCCAACTGAGATCATTTGATCTGACCAAGACCCCGCGCTTTGGTGCGGGGTCTTTTTACAAGGACCTCCCGACATGGCCGATCTCTCCGCTGCGCCCCTGGACGCGACGCGCGCTCATTATCTTGCGCTGACCCGTCAACGCCGTCTCTATGGCGGGATCATGCTTTTGGTCTTTGTCCTACTGATGGCCTCCGGCTTTGGCATTGCCAATGACCGCAATGCCGGCGGGTTTTTGCCCGGTCTGCCGCATATTCTCGATTTCCCCGCCGAGGTGATGTCCGAGGCTGGACCAAACGCGCCAACCTGCCGGATCATTTGAAGAATGCCCTTCCGGCATTGGTTGAGACCATCAATATCGCGGCAGTTGCCACGCTGTTTGGTGCATTCTTTGCCATTCTCTTGTCGATGCTGGCGACGCGGGGCCTCGCGCCTTGGCCGCGTTTGATCCCGGTGTTTCGCCGGATCATGGACCTGATGCGCGCCGTGCCTGAGATTGTCATCGCGCTTGTATTGATTTTCGTCTTGGGCGGCGGGCCGGTGCCCGCGGCCATCGCGATTGCCTTTCACACCGTCGGGGCGCTGGGCAAGCTGTTCTCCGAGGTCAATGAAAACGCCGATCAAAAGCCGCTCGAAGGCCTCGCCTCTGTCGGGGCGATCTGGCCGCAGCGGATGCTTTTGGGGCTGATCCCGCAGGTTGCGCCGAACTGGTTTTCCTATGCGCTGCTGCGTTTTGAAATCAACATCCGCGCCTCCGCGATCCTCGGCTTTGTCGGCGCGGGTGGCATTGGCTACGAGCTTAAAAACGCGATTTCCTGGGGGCAGGGCAAGTTTGACGAGGCCGCTGCCGTGTTCATCCTGCTGTTCCTGACCATCGTGTTTTTCGACCAACTTTCGTCTTATGTGCGCAACCGCCTGACCTATGGATCTGACAAAGGAGCCGGCAAATGAGCTTTGTGTCCCCCTCTGATGATCCCAAACATATGCACAATCGCGCCGCCGCGATGATCGCCCGCAAACGGCTTTTGACCTTTGTCGCGCCGGTGTTGGTGTTGGGCTATTTCGTCTATATTTTCTTCGCCTTCGACATTATGGGACTGGCTGAACGCGCCCGCCTCGATAATGCGGTGACGCTTGTCTCGGACACATACAGCTACAAAACCGTGGTCGAGCGTAACAACCGGACCGGCACCATTGACGTCGCGGTCGAAGGCGAACGCAAAGGCACCTATGACGCCAGCAACTATCCCGGCTGGGTCACGGTCGGAGATGACGCCGCTGTGATCACCCTTGATGATGGCGGCACCATTGAGATTATCGGCGACATTGTCCGCTATGACGTGCCGGGGTTTGGCCTCATCGAGGCGACGCAAAACCGAACCGATGGCGTGACGCTCAATCTCGATACCACGGCTTTGCCGGACTGGATTTCCTATTCCAAAACCCGCGTGACCATAACCACCGACGCGGCGCGCCTGTCGCTGACCAAAGCGCGCACCGAGGTCTTTGTCTATGACTTCGGCTGGGAGTTGTTCTGGGTCACGTTGGACAGCCCCTATTCGGGTCATTCGTTGATGGAGGTCCTCACCGGGCCGCAACTCGACCCGACCCGACCGAACATCGCAGGCGCATGGCATGACTTTTGGAACAACGCCATTTGGCGGCATGGCGAGACCGCTTGGGCGCTGTTTGAAACCATCCTCATGGCCTTTCTCGGCACTTTTGGTGCGGCGATCATCGCGCTGCCTCTGGCCTTCATGGCGGCCAAAAATTTTGCGCCCTTTATCGCGGTGCGGCTGTTGGCCCGACGGTTGTTTGACTTTCTGCGCGGTGTTGATGGTTTGATCTGGACCATCCTTTTGTCCCGTGCCTTTGGCCCCGGACCGATGACCGGCGCTTTGGCGATGCTGTTCACCGACACCGGTTCTTTTGGCAAATTGTTCTCGGAAGCCTTGGAAAACGTCGACGGCAAACAAATCGAAGGCATCGCCTCCACAGGTGCGAAACCGCTGCAACGCTACCGCTTTGGCGTCCTGCCGCAAATCGTGCCCGTGCTCTTGTCGCAAGTGCTCTATTTCCTCGAATCGAACACCCGGTCCGCCACCATCATTGGTGCGATCACCGGCGGCGGTATCGGGCTTTTGCTGACCCAAGCCATGATCACCCAAAAGGATTGGGAAGAGGTCACCTATTACATCATTCTCATCGTCTTGATGGTGATGGGGATGGACACGATCTCAAGCTGGCTGCGGCGCAAATTGATCAAGGGCGACTGAGTATTTGATCTGCAAAGAAGACAGCACTTGCAGTCTTTATCGTGATCGAAATACTCCCGCCGGAGGCATCCGCGATTTCAACGAGGTAAATCATGCCAAAACTCAGTGCCACCGCCCCCTTTATCCATGACGGAGCCGAGGTGACCCGGTCGACCTTTGGTGCCTATTGCGAGGTTGGTAAAGGCGCGCGGGTCTTGAACTCCGAATTCATGGATTACGCCTATTGCGATCAATACGCGGACATCGCCAACACCACTTTGGGCAAATTTGCGAATATCGCTGCTTTCACCCGGATCGGCCCCACCGATCACCCCTATAAAAACGCATCCCTGCATCATTTCCTTTATCGCTCGTCTTACTATTGGGACGATGCCGAAGACGATCCGGCGTTCTTTGCCGCGCGCTCTGCCCGGCGCTCGATCATCGGCCACGACACATGGATCGGCCATGGCGCGATCATCAAACCCGAGGTAACCATCGGCAATGGCGCCATCGTGGCCTCGGGCGCGGTGGTGACCAAAAATGTCGCGCCCTATATGATTGTCGCGGGCGTGCCCGCCGTGCCGCTGCGGGCGCGCTACCCGGACGGGATTGCCGAACGGATGGAGGCTTTGGCCTGGTGGGACTGGAGCCATGCGGCGCTGAAGCGCGCGCTTGCCGATTTTCGCGCTCTGCCTGCCGAGGCGTTTCTTGAGAAATACGAATAGGCGGACGGGTAGGTGGACAGGCGGCGGGTCTATTCCGCCGCCATCCGCACATCCCGACCGGAGCGCGCCAAGCGTTCTCCGACCCGCCCCGACAGATAGGCGATGCGGCCGTTTGAGATTGTGGCTTCGATCTCGCGGGTCTCTTCATCCATGATCACGAAATCGGCGCGTTTGCCAAATTCAAGATTGCCGCGATCAGACAGGTTCATGATCTCGGCGGGTTTGGTGGAAATCATCGCCCAGGCGGCAGGCAGGGGCAACACCCCCTTGTCCACCAAGGCCCAAGCCGCCGCCGCCAAAGCCGGGTAATGATAATCCGAGACCAGCGCGTCACACAGGCCGCGTTCGATCAGGCGTTGGGCCGAGATGTTGCCCGACTGCGACCCGCCACGCGCCACATTGGGCGCGCCCATCAGAACCGGGTCATTCATCGCCTTGGCAGCAGCCGCCGCCTTTTCCGAGATCGGAAATTCGGCGACATGCGCGCCCAAAAGGCGGAATTCTTCGCGGGTTTCCGCGTCCGGGTCATCGTGCTGCCATAGGTGACGCCCAGCACATCAAAGGCCTCGGCCAGCGCGCAAAGGTGACGCGGCACTTCGGATTTGCGATCCTTGGCCTCGCGCAAAACCTTGATGAATTCTTCCGAACTGCGCCCGCTGCGTTTGGCCCATGTGGCGAATTCCATCGGGTCTTTCTTGGCGACGTCAATCGCTTCGGGCAGGTGGTTGTTGAAAATCACGTAATCGACGCCAAACCGGCGGATCGCGGCCAAAAGCCGATCCCGACTGTCGACCATATGGGTTTCACAGCGGATTTGCAGGCGAATATCAATCAGGGCGGTTGGGGCAAAGGCCTGCAACACGCCGAGCAACTCCTCGGCATAGTCCGGCCCGCGCAATCCGCCTTCCCAGCTCCAACACTGGGCAAACCACGCCGTCGTGACCCCATGCGCCGCCGCATCGCGTGCGGCAGAGGAGAGGCCCGAGCGGATCGGGAAGGGCGCGCGCGGACGCGGCGCGATGTGGCGTTCAAACGCATCGCCATGCAAATCAATGATGCCCGGAAGAATCAGATAGCCCGACAGATCGACCTCGGGAAAGGCGCCGCGCGAAATCCGGCCCTGTTCGACACAGAGCGAACGGCGTTGCAATATGCCGTCACGAAGAAGGGTTGCGCCCGTAAAGCGCAGCGGGGGAAGGATCGCCATAACTCACACCTGCCACTTAAGACGTTTCTAATAATTCAGGAATAAATACAGAGGCTTTGTATCGCCTGCGTGACGTTTGGATCAGTCCGGTGTGACAGTTAGCGTCACCCGATCTCCGGCAAACCATGTCAGGCCACGCTCGACGGGGATGCCGTCGAGCGTGGAGTTCAGGCTGACGGTGTGCAACAGCGGGTCCCCTTCGCGCAGGCCCAAGTGCAGCGCCTGAGTGGTGGTGGTCCTTTCGGCACTGACGCGGGTTTCGACCCGTACATAATCTTCGATCCCAACGGCTTTGAGCCCCTCCGTCACCGAGGTGGTTTGGGTCAAATGGGTGTCGAGACCAGCGAGCCGGGTGATCGGGAAAATCGAAATGAAATGCGCGACGGACGTGTCGCCTGACAGGGATAAGCCTTCATAAATCAAAACGTTTTCTCCGGGGGAAAGTGCCAAAACACTGGCCTCAGTGGCATCACAGGGCCGGGTTTCAAGGCGCAACACCCGGCGGTTGGGCAACCGTCCCGTGGCGCGGATATTCTGGTGAAACCGCACCCGTTTGCCGAGCGGATAATCCACCGGTGCGCTTTGCACAAACACCCCCGCGCCACGCCTTGAACGCACGATGCCGCGCTCGCCCAGATCGGACAGGGCGTGACGCACCGTATGCCGATTGACGCCAAACCGGGCGGACAATTCCGCCTCGGTTGGCAATTTATCCCCCGGCTTATAATGCCCGCGCGCGATCTCTTCGCTCAGGGTTTCGGCGATGGATTTCCATACGGGCGTGCGGGGCATCGTGCGGGGCATGGGGGTCTCCGTCATAATAATTTCACGAATTAGGGCTTGCTGTATGGGCGCGGATCAGGGATGATTTGTCTAGTTGTATAGGATAACAGACAAATCCGCAAGGTGTCTAGATGAACAAAATGAACCCGACCCCCAGTCAAGATGAGGCGCCAGATTCCGCCGCACGAAAGGCTTGGATGAGTGTTTTGGCAAAGTCCAATCCCAAAGATTTGAATGCGGCAATCACGGCTTACGGTGCGCTTCCGGCGTTTGACTGGCTGCGTCGGCCGGAGATCGGCGGCGTGATGGTGCGCGGCCGTATGGGTGGCACGGGCACAGCGTTTAATCTGGGCGAAATGACCGCCACGCGCTGTTCGCTGCGCCTTGAAACGGGCGAGGTCGGCCACGCCTATGTGCAGGGCCGCGACACACGCCACGCCGAACAGGCGGCGATCGTGGATGCGATGATGCAGGGGGCAAACGCGTCCACTGTGCAGGAAACGATTGTGACGCCATTGGCAGATGGGCTTGCGTCAGAGCGCGTTAAGCGCGCCGAAAAAGCAGCCGCCACAAAGGTTGATTTCTTTACGATGGTGCGGGGAGAAGATTGATGGACATGCAAAGCCTCTCAGGTGGTTTCACCAACCCACCACAGGACTCGTCGCGCGCCTTTCGCGCTGCTCTTGAAACGCTGGCGCGGCCCGGAACGATCCATGACATTTCGGGCGCCAAGGCCCCAGCACCCGTATCCGAAGCGGCGGCAACCCTGATCCTGACGCTCTGTGACCCGGAGACACCGATCTATCTGGCTGGGGCGCATGACACGCAGGACATCCGAGATTGGGTCGCCTTTCACATCGGCGCGCCGATTGTGGGTCCAGAGCGCGCGATGTTTGCGCTTGGAATATGGGAGGCCCTTTCGCCGATCACGGCCTTCCCCATCGGCACCCCGGAATACCCGGATCGCTCGACCACGGTGATCGTGGAGATGGAGGCGCTGCGCCAAGACGGGATGCGCCTGAGCGGGCCGGGGATCAAAGACAGCGCCCTGTTGGCTCTGCCCGATCTTGCGCCGTTTCAAATGAATGCCGGGTTGTTCCCGCTGGGCCTTGATTTCTATTTCACCGCCGGAACCCGACTTGCGGGTCTGCCGCGCACGACCAGAGTGTCCGATCTGATGGAGGCGAACTGATGTATGTGGCTGTCAAAGGCGGCGAGCGGGCGATTGACAACGCCCATGCGTGGCTGGCCGAGGAGCGCCGGGGCGACCCCTCTGTTGCGGAACTGTCGGTGGCGCAAATTCGCGAACAATTGGCGCTGGCCGTCAACCGGGTGATGACCGAAGGCTCGCTCTATGATCCCGATCTCGCGGCCCTTGCGATCAAGCAAGCGCGCGGCGATTTGATCGAGGCGATTTTCCTCATTCGCGCCTATCGGACCACCTTGCCGCGCATCGGCCATTCGCGTCCGGTTGAGACCGAAACCATGCTGTGTGATCGCCGGATTTCCGCAACGTTCAAAGACGTACCGGGCGGGCAGGTGCTTGGGCCGACCTTCGATTACACCCACCGTTTGCTGGATTTCAAACTGGCGGCGGATGGAGAAGCGATGGCGGCACAGATGGCCGCGCCGCGACTGGAGTCGACACCGCATGTGACCGAGTTTCTCAACAAGGAGGGGCTGATCCAGACCGAGGACCGTTCGGAGGACACGCCGCCGGATTTGACTCGCGAGCCGATGGAACTGCCCGCCAACCGCGCGCTGCGGCTTCAGGCGCTGGCGCGGGGTGACGAAGGGTTCGTGCTGTCGATGGCCTATTCGACCCAGCGCGGCTACGGCAACAGTCACGCCTTTGTCGGTGAGTTGCGCATCGGCAAGGTCGCGGTGGAACTGGATATTCCCGAGCTTGGCTTTGCCATTGAGATCGGTGAGGTCGAGTTGACCGAATGCGAAACGGTGAACAAATTTGCGGGTTCCAAGATCGAGCCGCCGCAGTTCACCCGCGGCTATGGCCTGACCTTTGGTCAAACCGAACGCAAAGCGATTTCCATGGCTTTGGTCGATCGTGCGCTGCGGTCCAAAGAGCTTGGCGTCGAGATGTCGAACTCTCCGGCACATGACGAAGAATTCGTCCTGTATCATTGTGACAACATTCAGGCGACCGGATTCTTGGAACATATCAAATTACCACATTATGTGGATTTCCAATCCGAGATGGAATTGGTCCGCAAAATGCGTGCGGAAATCTTTGCAGCCCAGCACAAGGAGGCGGCAGAATGAGCGACTACAACTTCGCCTATCTCGATGAACAAACCAAACGGATGATCCGGCGCGCGATCCTCAAAGGCATTGCGATCCCCGGCTATCAGGTGCCGTTTGCCTCCCGCGAAATGCCGATGCCTTATGGCTGGGGCACAGGTGGGGTGCAGGTGACAGCGGCCTGTTTGACGCCGGAAGACACGTTGAAGGTCATCGACCAAGGAGCCGATGACACCACCAATGCTGTGTCGATCCGCAAGTTCTTTGAAAAGACTGCCGAGATTGCCGTGACCGAAAAAACCGGCACGGCGACGGTGATACAAACCCGCCACCGCATCCCTGAGGAGCCTTTGGCAGAGGGGCAGATTTTGGTCTATCAGGTGCCGATCCCAGAGCCGTTGCGGTTTTTGGAGCCGCGCGAGACCGAGACGCGCAAAATGCACGCGCTTGAGGAATACGGCCTGATGCATGTGAAGCTCTACGAAGATATCGCGCGCCACGGCCATATCGCCACCTCCTATGCTTATCCGGTCAAGGTCGAAGGGCGCTATGTCATGGACCCATCGCCAATCCCGAAATTCGACAATCCGAAAATGGACATGGCGGCGATCCAACTGTTTGGGGCTGGGCGCGAACAACGCATCTATGCCGTGCCGCCCTACACCAAAGTCGTTTCGCTTGATTTCGAAGATCACCCGTTTGATCCCTCCAAAGCCGATCACCCCTGTGATCTCTGCGGTGCGGAACACACGTATCTGGATGAGGTGATCATTGATGATGACGGCGGGCGGATGTTCGTGTGTTCCGACACTGATTATTGCGCCGGACGGCAGGCCAAGGGCCACCGTGGGTGTCTCAGCCCGACCGAGGAGGCCGCCCAATGAACGCGCATATCACACCGCTTGCGCCCGTCCCGCTTTTGTCTGTCAAAGACATCCACAAAACCTACGGCGGACGGATCGGTTGCACCGAAGTGTCATTTGATCTTTATCCCGGCGAAGTCATGGGGATCGTGGGCGAATCCGGCTCCGGCAAATCGACACTGTTGAATTGTCTCGCGGGCCATATTCCGACCGACAGCGGGCGGGTCCTGTTTGACACCCGTGATCGCGGCTTGATCGACACGTTGACCATGTCCGAACCCGAACGCCGGATGCTGGCGCGTACCGATTGGGCCTTTGTCCACCAACACGCCCGTGATGGGTTGCGCATGTCCGTGTCCGCAGGCGGCAATGTTGGCGAGCGGTTGATGGCCGTCGGTGCGCGCCATTATGGCGATATTCGGGCGCAGGCGGTGGATTGGCTTGGCCGGGTCGAAATCGACGAGGATCGGATGGATGACCGCCCCACGGCCTTTTCCGGTGGGATGCAGCAGCGGCTGCAAATCGCCCGCAATCTGGTCACCGGCCCGCGCCTTGTATTCATGGACGAACCCACCGGCGGCTTGGATGTCTCCGTTCAGGCGCGGCTTTTGGATTTGTTGCGCGGATTGGTGCGCGAAATGGGCCTGTCTGCGATTATCGTCACCCATGACCTTGCGGTGGTGCGGCTTTTGGCCGACCGTCTGATGGTGATGAAATCAGGACATGTGGTGGAAACCGGGCTGACGGATCAGGTTTTGGATGATCCGCAACACGCCTACACGCAACTGCTCGTGTCCTCCGTGCTTCAGGTTTGACACCATGCTTTATGCCTACCGCCTTGTGACCTCTGGATTGGAACTGATGCCGATTGAAAGCGACCTCAAAGAGGCGCTTTGGATCGACCTTCTGAACCCATTGCAGACGCAGGTGGAGGCACTGAAGGCCCTTGGTGTGACGGTGCCGACGCTGGCGGATATGGAGGAAATCGAAGTCTCCAATCGGCTCTACCGCGAAGGCGATACCGAAGTGTTGACCGTGGTTTTGCCGGGTCTCAACAAGATGAAGGAACCGAGCTTTGGCCCGGTTGCCTTTTTAATCACGCCCGAGCGTTTGATCACCGTGCGCTATCACACGCCGCGCCCGTTCGAAACCTTTGCCGCCCACGCCGGCCAATCCAGCGCGGGCTGTTCCGGGCGCAGACGGGTGTTTTTGGGGCTGGTCGAAGAGATCGTGGCGCGTCTGGCGGATTTGCTCGAAGGCGTTGGCAAAGCCTTGGATGCGCAATCCCATATCGCGTTTCGCGACCCGCCGCCGCGCGGCGATGAACTGGCTTCGGCGCTGCGGATTTTAGGGCGGCAAAGCGAACAGGTGGCGAAATACCGACATGCGCTTTTGACGGTTGAGAGGGCGCTGTCGAGTTTTGGCCTTGGGTTGGATGAGCGCGGCGACAAGGCGCAGCGTGAGATTTTAAAAGCTCTGGTGCGCGATTGTCAGGCGCTTGCGGTGCATGGCGATTTCTTGTCGGCGCGGGTGTCGCAACTGACCGATGTGAACTTTGGATTGATCAATCTGGAGCAAAGCAACACCAGTCGCATTTTCTCTGTGGTGGCGGTGCTGTTCATGCCACCCACCTTGGTCGCCTCCGTCTATGGCATGAACTTCCCGAACCTGCCGGGGATCGAAAACCCCTACGGCTATCACATCGCGACGGTGCTGATGATCGGCTCGGGGCTTGGCACTTATCTTTTATGTAAATGGAAAAAATGGCTGTAACCCTATGATCCATCTAGAAAACGTTTCCAAATCTTTCACGCTGCACAATCAGGGCGCGGCGGTGATCCCGGTGATGGCGGGGGCGACATTTGACGTGGCGCCCGGCGAATGCGTGGCATTGATCGGCAATTCGGGCGCGGGGAAATCCACGCTGATGCGGATGATTTACGGCAATTATCTTAGCCAGTCCGGCCGCATCATGGTTGGCGATGTCGATGTCGCCACGGCCGAGCCGCGCGAAATCATCGCGCTCAGACGCGCCACCTTGGGCTATGTCTCGCAATTCCTGCGCGTCGTGCCGCGTGTGCCGACGCTTGAGGTCGTGGCCGAACCGCTGCTCTCGATCGGCACGCCGAAAGAGGTGGCTTTTGCCCGCGCGCGCGATCTTTTGGCCCGGCTCAACATTCCCGAAACGCTTTGGTCGCTGTCGCCCACAACCTTTTCGGGCGGCGAGCAGCAGCGCGTCAACATCGCGCGCGGTTTCGCCCACACTTATCCTGCGATGTTGTTGGACGAACCGACGGCCTCATTGGACGCGACCAACCGCGAAACCGTTTTGACCCTGATCGAAGAGGCCAAGGCGCGCGGTGTCGCGATCATCGGGATTTTCCACGATGCGCCCGCGCGCGCACGGGTGGCGGATCGCGAGATTGATGTCTCCGATTTCACCCCCGCGAAGGAGGTCTGAGATGGTCGGTCGCCTTCATGCCGTGGTCGGGCCCTCTGGGGCGGGCAAAGACACGTTGATTGACGCGGCGCGCGCGGTGCGGCGCGATCTGGCAGTGGCACGTCGGGTGATCACCCGGCCTAGTGCCGCAGGCGGCGAGGATTTCGAAGGTGTCAGCGTCGAGGAATTTGACCGTCGCTTAGAGGCCGGAGAGTTCGCGCTGCATTGGGAGGCGCATGGGTTGAAATACGGCGTTCCGATCGAGATTGAGACGGCGCTCAATGAAGGCCGCGACGTGCTGTTCAACGGCTCGCGCGCGATCTTGCCCGAGGCCTATGCGCTTTATCCCAACATGGGTGTTTTGCTGATCACCGCATCTCCCGAGGTGCTGGCCGACCGTTTGGCGTCACGCGGGCGAGAAACCCGCGCTGAGATTGAAAAACGGCTGGCCCGCGCCGAATATGATATTGCGCCGGGCTTGCCCGTGCGCCGCGTCAACAATGATGGCGCCCTCGACGAGGCGGTCGCGGCCTTTCTTGCCGCCCTTCAGCCCGAAAGAGTGTAACGGTGGACCAGATGAAACCGACCATCATCTGCCTCGCCAAACAAGCACAGGTCACGGATGACAAAGGGCGTGGGCAGCAGCGGGGCAAGGATCGGGGCGAGGGCGTCCTTGGTGGCGACGGCCTCCTCTTTGGTCAATTTGCCGGACAGGGTGAGGTGGAATTTGAACTCCTCCATCACATAGGGATAGCCCCACTTGGCCAACAAGGCCTCTTGCCGGGGCGTCAGGCCCGCCGCGCGGCGGCGCGCCAATTCGGCCTCGCCAGCGGGCGCGCGGTGGGCATCCAAGGCGCTCACGACTTCCCCCGCCAGACGTTCCAAAGGTGCGAGATCGCCCGTGGGGGTCAGAGCCAGAAACCGACCTATTTGGCTCAGACGCAGCCCATCCAAAACGACCGGTGCTTGGGTGCGGCCATAGGCTTCGAGATCGGCAATGAGCGCCTCCAGTGGCCCAGAGAGGCGAAATGGCGGCTTCAACGTGCCGTGAAACCCGTATTTGCGCGGGGCCTCGGTGATCTGTGCCACGGGGCAAGGCAGGCCGGGCAGATCCGGGTGTGCAACGACCACACCCAAAACCGGGTCCCAGCCCAACCAAGCCGCGGCGAAATCCGCCAAGGCCCCCGGTTCGGGGGCGTAATAGATCGCGTATCTTTTAAACTTTTCCATGTCAAAATCCCCCATGGCGCAGTCCTTAGCCCTCTTGTGTCACACCTCTGTGACATTGATCGGGCAAACCCTGCGTCTCTCAACAGGACGACACGATGACTGATTTTACGCTGACCAATGCCCGAATTGTACTTGAGACCGAGGTTATCCAAGGCACTCTACGCGTGGAAGGGGGCAAAATCGCCGATGTGAGCACGGGCGGCAGTTCTGTACCCGGCGCCGTTGATGTGGCAGGGGATTTGATCATTCCGGGGCTGATCGAGTTGCATACCGACAACCTAGAACGCCACATCGAACCGCGTCCCAAAGTCGATTGGCCGCATAAGGCGGCGATCATCGCCCATGACGCCGAACTGGCCTCGGTTGGTATCACCACGGTGTTTGATGCAATGCGGGTGGGCTCCATCATTCGGGCCGGGGATGCGGGGGGCTATGCCAAATACGCACGCTCCCTGTCACGTGAACTGATGATGCTGCGCAATCAGAACGCTTTGAAAATCAGCCACTTCCTGCATCTACGTGCCGAGGTGTGTTCGGAAACGCTTGAGGCGGAAATGGCCGAGTTCGGCCCCGAGGATCGCATCGGTCTTGTGTCTTTGATGGACCACACACCGGGGCAACGGCAGTTTCGCGACATTTCCAAACTCAAAGACTATGTGCAGAAAAAACGCGGCATGTCCGATACGCAATTCGAAGAGCATGTCAGCCATCTTTTGGAGCTGCGCGACACCTATGGCGCGCGTCACGAAGAGGTCGCCGTGGCCGAGGCAAACCGATACGGTGCGGTTTTGGCCTCGCATGACGACACCACAGCGGATCATGTTGAGGTGTCGCGCCAGCATGGCGTGCGGGTGGCAGAATTTCCGACCACGGTGGAGGCCGCACAGGCCTGTAAATTGCACGGTATCGCGGTGATGATGGGCGCGCCGAACCTCATTCGCGGCGGCTCGCATTCCGGCAATGTCGCCGCCCATGATCTGGCCGAGCGCGGGCTGTTGGATGTGGTGTCCTCGGACTATGTGCCCTCGGCGCTGATGTCCTCGGCCATTCTTTTGGCGGATCTGTGGGACGACATCCCGCGCGCGATTGCCACCGTGACAACGAATCCGGCAAATGCCGTGGGTCTGATGGATCGTGGCCGCATCGCGGAGGGGCTTCACGCCGATCTGGTCCGTATCGCGCGGATCGAAGGCACCCCGGTCATTCGCGGCGTCTGGTCGCATGGGCGTCAGGTGGGGTAACATCGCCCCGGGTCTGGGGCGTGACCAAATATGCCACCTGAAAGGAATGTTTAGCAGGGCATGTGGCAATCCCCGCAGCGTTTGCGCCCGGATTTTCTCTTATGGACTTGTCACGTTTATCTGTCGCCCCAAGTGCTCGTTTAAGCCACCTTCCGTTCGAAAGCGACGGGGCCTTTCCAGCCCAATGCTGAGTGCCGTCAGCGCGGATTGTAGAAGCCGTTGATGTATTCAAAGATGGTGATCTCGGCCGGTCTGCGGCTGCGCAAATGCCCGCTTATCCGATTCCGGCGACTGGCAGCGGCGTCGCATTGTTTCTAAGGTGTGTCTCAACACGAACGGGACGGGTAGATCACCGGATAATGAGATGAACGGAACGGTGGCGCTGAGAGGCAAGAAGAAGATGTGGATGCTGAGGCAGGTGTCAAACGACCTTGGGACAGGTGGCGTTCGAATCATCTCGGGCGTAGCTTGTCTGCTCCAATGCGTTTTTGCTTTGCAAGCACATGCCGGTGAATGGGATGAAGCCGCCTGGGATTGGCGCGCCGGTGACCTCATTTTCCGATCCGGTATCGACCCGATGGATGATCTCATTGCTCAGGCTTCTGAGGCTGAATTCGGATCGGTGGCGATTGTTCGGGCAGGGAGCGGCGGGCCGCATGTCGTCTATGTCGATCCGCTGCGCGGTGTGACTGAAACGATGCTGGACGACTTCATCGCGGACCTCGGAGAAGAGAACTATGCCGCCTATCGCGTCAAGGACATGGCCGATTGGGGCCAAGGCGACAGCCCGATTTCTTACAACGCGCTTCTCGTGGCTTATGGCCATGATGCAGATCGTTTTCGTCTCCTTGGGGGTGATGCGTATTATGGCGCAGAGATGGTATTTTTGGCGGCTCTTGGCGCAGGTGTCGCGCTTGGCGCTTCTACAAAACGTGCCGAACTCGCGAAGAACAGTCCGGATCTCAAGGAGGCTTTTTTGGCCGATTGGCAGGAAAACCCCTACTGCACCTATGTCACCACCCGAAAGGAATGCTGGAGCGCCATTCGCGGGACCGCGGTCTTGACATCTGGGGCGATCCAGAGTGATCCGGGGCTCGAAAAAGTCTACCCCTTGCCTGATTAGGGCCTGATTAGGTCCTCGTTCCGACAGTCGCCTAGATGGAGATCCCCCTTGAGACGCAGAGAATTCGTATTGGGAACCGCCGCATTGTCATTTTCGGGCAGCCATGCAACGGCAAGGCCGGACGCCGACAGCTATATGGACCGCATGGAACGTGAGTTGTCCGCGCGCATTGGAGTCTATGTCAAAAACCTCGGGACAGGGCAGGCCTATCAGCGTCGCGCAGGTGAACGTTTTGCGATGTGCTCAACATTCAAAGCCTCCTTGGCTGCCCTGTGTCTTTGGCGGTCGGACCATGGGGAACTTGATCTGAACGAAGCTCTGGCTTTCAACGGCATGAGTTTTCTGCCGACATCCCCCGTCACCAAAGACCACGCCAGTGCTGGCAAGATGGACATTCGATCCCTGTGCAAAGCGGCGGTTGAATTCAGTGACAATACGGCGGCAAATCTGTTGCTTGCGCGCGTCGGCGGCCCCAAGGCGGTGACCGCATTTTTCCGCGAAATGGGCGATGACATAAGCCGGTTGGATCGTATTGAACTGGCGCTCAACTCTAACATTCCCGGGGACGAGCGGGACACCACGACGCCTCTGGCCATGGCCCACAACCTCCAACAGATGACAATGCCCTCAGGCGTCCTGTCCGTTGCTTCCACCGACCTTCTCACCAAATGGATGCGCAATGAACAAAACGCGAAAAATCGGATACGCGCCGCTGTATCGAGCGACTGGGTGGTCGCCAACAAGCCAGGGACAACACCGAATGGTGCCGCGAATGACATAGCCGCGCTTTGGTCTCCGGGAGGTGACGCGCTTGTCATGGCCATCTACATCGACACTGAAAAAGGCAACACGCGCGCCGCTGTCGCCGCCATACGCGATATTTCCGCATCAGCACTAGGCATGGTGTCGTGACAGCCAGAGCCGACCACTCAGCTTGTTGTCACCGCCTGACAGGTGAGCGACGATATCGGTGCGAGGGCTTGGCTGGGCAGTTAGCCGAATGTGGAGTGGTTGCTCGGGGGCCGGGGCTATGACGCCGACTGGTTCAGAGAAGCATGGGAAGACAAAGGGATACGGGCCAGCATTCCCGGACCTACAGCGCCAGACCACCGTAAAATACGACAAACACCGGTACTAACACCGCAACCGGATCGAAATCATGTTCGGCAGGCTCAAGGATTGGCGGTGCATGACTCCCCGATGCGACAGATGCCCAGAGATCTTCCTCTCCGCCGTCGCGGCAATCGCTCTTTACTGGCTTTGAAACTCAATGCGTCCAGAGCCGAGTTAAAGCTAAGCAGATGGCCCGTATCAACCTTTCCGCAACGAGATCGAAAACATCCGTGTTTTCATTCATAAAAATGGCTACCAAGCCTACTCGTGGAAGAATGGAGAGAGTGTTTTGGTTTTTTAGGATCGGTCCCGTCCCGCATGGGGCCCGCGCTTTCGTCTGGCGCACTCAGCGTAGGTATGGCTGAGCCGACGCGATCCGATGCCGTCCTGGCAACAGGACCCAAGCCAGCGCCACCGCGAGGATGGGCAGGGCTCCGATCGCGAGGATGGTCCAGCCTTGGGAGGTGACGATGGCGCCCGAGGCAAAAACACAGATCGTTGATGCCAAGGAGATCCGCGTATCGTTCACACCCTGTATGACCGGTCTTTCATCGACCGAGACGGCGCTGGTCAGCAGGGTCGTGGTGCCGATGAAACCGAGATTTCAACCAACTCCCAGCAGGCTCAGCGCCCCATAGAAGTGATTTTGGCTGATCCCACTTGCTGCGGTCAGGGCCGAGGCGATCGGCAGGGCCAACCCGGCGACCATCACAGATCTGGTACCGAACCGTTTGATGACAAAGCCCGTTGCGAAGCTGGGCGCGAACATCGCGACCACGTGCCAGCGCACGACATCCCCCGCCAAAGCCTCTCCATAGTCGCAGCCGATCATGGCAAGGGGCGTCGGGGTCATCAGCAATACCATGATGCCTGGCGAGACAGCGCCCACGCAGACGGCGATCAGGACCGGGCCGCGTTTCAGGATGGCAAAGATCGCCGCGCGGGTCGGGCGGGTGCGCCTGCCGTTTTGCACGGCTCGGGGGATGTGGACGAAGGCGAGGGGCACCATCGCAGCATGATCAAAGCACGCTGGACGGCAGTTCAGGGCCGGGAGCTTCAGGCAGTAGGAAGCCGGAGGGACCGCGCGGCTTGTCCGCTTCAGCGGTTGCGCCGCGGCATCTGGAGTTGACGGTCAAATAACCAGTTGCTTGCAGACAAAGTCGGCGCGTGATCCGATGTCGGCGTACGGCAGCTCTGTGATTTCGTATCCGAGGGCAGTGTAGGTCTCCCGCATGACAGCACAGGTCGCTTCGGCCTCGGCGCGGGTCTGCTTGCGCTCGGTGTCCTGTGTGAAGATCTCGTCCCAGAACGGGGCCAAAAAGACGCGGGCGTTGTAGCGGGCAGTCTTGGCTACTGCGGCGACGTGGGACGACACGAGGAGGCCGCTAAGCGTCAGGTAGCCCATGATATCAGGAATGCCCCGGTCGAAGATTACGGGGCCTGAGAGGGACTGTGCGGCGCTGTAGGCGCGCAGGTCCAACTCCAGCATCCGTTCGGCATAGGGCCATAGGGCACCTCTCCTTGCGCCGTTCCAAGTGATCTCGGATAGTGGTAGAGGACAAGGCTCTGATTGCCGTCCTGGATCTCGGCCATATACTCTGTGCTGGCCCAAGGGAGCGAGATTACTGCTTCGTCGTCGTGGTTGCCGATGATCAGATGCTTGCGGCCGGGCAGGCTGTGAAACCAGTTCTCGAACTGTGCCGTATCATCAGCGCGACCGAAGGCGAAATCACCCAAAATCCAGAGGTCATCATCATGCGCGACGCAGGCCTGGAAGTTGGCAATCAGCGCCGCGTTCATCTCCGCGGTTGAGGCGAAGGGGCGCCTGCAGAAGTCGATGATGCGGTGGTGGCCGAAGTGCAGGTCGGCCGAATACCAGTTGGCCATACCTGTGCCCTCCGTGTTCGTCAGACCTCAGTTTAGGGACGACATCATAAGGGGGCAAATGTCTGTCAGTTCAGAAGGATTCTGGACGGTGAGACGTTTGGAAAATTAGCAGATGCCAGTCTTGCCCGGGCAAGATGCCAAGTAGAACCGGATAAGTTCCAATCTTTGGCGAACATCACACAAGGTGTTGTGATGTCCGGTCAAAATTGGAATCTGACACATTCTCAAGTGATTGATCCAGAATGTTTTTCTATCTTGGGTTCACAACCAAGTTGGGATTTTGTCCGGGGAAGAGTGGAATCTCAACGGCGTCGCGCTGAAAAGTCAATGAAACGGCCACTCAGATCGCAGTCTTGCCCGTACGATGATGCCCCGCTGAACGCATTGACCGACAGCGCGCCCATTTCGGTATCGCCAGAGAACATCGAGTACGCGGGCAGAGCGCCTCCCTTCTTGGCACCCAGAATGCGTTCGCCCTGCCGCGCAAGCGACAGGGCGAAATTTAATCTTACAGTTAAGATGGTTAAGGCGTTTCCCCTTCTCGACCACTCGGTCGTAGGGCTAGCTATCTCTTGCGGTCCGGATGATGTCGGAGAGCATATCTGAAATCAGAGCGCCAAGATCGTTTCACGCACATACACTCGCGCGTCACCACCTGAAATTGCCGAGCCAAGCCCCGCGGCCTTGATCCGCATCATCATTGCCATCGGCGATACACCGAGGTGTTGGGCGGCTGTCTTCGGCGTTTGAAACTTCTCGAGGAATGCCTCGAGTTCGTCATAAGTGACGAGTTCGGCGGCGGCTCGTAGTCCGTTGCGACGTCGCCGCTCCGATGGGAGTAATCCAGCAGAAACAACTTGTCGAATTTCGCGGCTGCTTAGCGCCAGGCGTTGCCGCACCTCCTCCAACGTCATGTCGGAACGCTCTTGGCGACGTATCGCGGCGAGCAGCTCTTTATGGCTAATTCGGAGCCCCGACAGCCCGATCGCAGTTCGGTCAATATAGGAACCGGGCAGCTCACCCGCCTCGAGAAAGCGAAGGATTTGCCCCGCCGGACACCGCAAGACGAATGTGGCATGCGAAAGGCTGATCATGTCGTGGCGGACACCATGGCAGGACTGAAATGTCGCCTGAGCTTCCATTCCCTTGAGAAGATCATCCAGCACATCAATACTGAAACGCGGCTTCTTGAATGCCTTTGTCGCAATGCACGTGACCACCCTTTCTGACACAAGACCGTCGAACATGGTGATCCCGATGCCCAGAAATTTTGCGCTCTGCTCCGCCCCGAGGCTCGTCGCCAGTGTTGTTATATGCGCGGTGCATGCCCTGAGACGTGATCTGACATTGAAACCGTCGGGAATTCGCCCATCCGGTAAAAAGCCGTCGAGGATCAACGCACGCCCTACCCACTTTCTGGAGCGGTCGGTTGTCTCTGCAAGCTTCTTTATGCAGGCATCCACCTGCACTTGGGACGGGGCATAATGATGTCTGGACAACAGGCAGTAGTCGCCTTGATCCTTGATAAGGCCCAGCATGATGTCCCGAAACGCTTGCCGCTCGTCCCGCATTGAGGCCTGAAGCGCCCAGCCGTGGAACCAGGTCTTACTGAGCCTTGTCGAATGACGTCCGAGCGCTTGGTCGACCTCATCTAGCAGTTTCCCGTGGCCCACACGGGTGATCGAGAAGCCCAGCTCAGTGAGCTCGCGCCGCTTTGCAGGTGGAGACGCATTGGGTCGTAAGGTGCCTTCGGCGATAAAGGCGCCCAACCCCAGGCACCATCGCTCCAAGGTGTCGATCTGGATATCACCCAACCAGTCGATCATCAGCGTGTCAGCTTCAAGTCTCAGAAGAGCCGCGCGTTCGAAGTCCGACAGCGCTTGCCGTTGTACCCGTTCCTCCAATCGATGCAACCATCCCCCCGACAGTTCGGCGCGCAGGACATGATCATAGCAGGTCGTGTAATCTGCGTAAGGCAGCTCAATCAGCGCTGTTTCGTGGTGGCTGCAACAGGGCATGAAACGTGGCAGCCATTGCCATCGGATCGCACAGCCGTCCGCTTGGCTACCCGTCGACGACAGATCCTCCAGCCAGCAGTTGGGGCAAATGGACAGATCGTGTTTGCGGATGGACCGGGTCAGAAAACGCTGCCCATGCAGGTCAGTGTATTTCTCACTGACCTTGCGTGGACTGTGTAAGATCAGGTCTGAGCCAGACGAGCCGGTGAGCGCTGCCAGGGCTTTGAGATGCTGCGGGTCACCTGCACAGATAGCCGCTTTGCCAAGTCCCATTGCCGTGCAAAACTCGGCGGTAGACCGCGAAGCATTTGCCGAAGCGTTTCGGGACAAGGTCGAGAATGCCGGCTCGCCCACCGTGGCAGCCAAGGCGATGGGGAGCGCAGAGATCGCTTGAGTTTCCATGTGCAAAGCTACTCCCCCCACCTGTCCAGGTTGACATCTGCGGGTATGCTGACGAAGTCCTCAGCGATGAACGGGTTCATCTCTGGAAGGCAGTCGAACCTTTGCGCGTGGGTTGATCGAAAATGTTCAATCTCCAGCACCTTGTCGCCTGCGACCAGTGCCGCTTTCAGGGCCAAGATGCAGATTTCACACAATTCGCCGAACGCGTAATAGGATGCGTGAAGCAGCCTCTCGGCGAAATCTCGTGTCTTCACGGTCTTGCTAAGTTCCAGGCCCACTCCCTGACAGTAGCACGCTAGAATTTTGATTGCGCGCGATGCGTCCACGCCGGGATCAAGGTCGGTCATATGCACGACGCTGTACCGGCGCTTGAACTGCTGGTCTGAGTTGAGGATCTCCGCGAAATCCGGGGTGCCGATCAGGATGGGGACGACCTGCCCTTTCTGGGGCTGTACCAGTGACTTGAGGGCGTCCCGCATGGACTGGCGGTCTCTGGCCCCGGCGGCACGAACATGCTGGATTTCGTCCAAGACCAGAACTCGAGTTTCCAATCTCTCGATGTAGGCGGCGACATACTGCCATATGTCCTCTGCGGAATCTCGGGCCTTCGGCGTCCAGCCATACTCCAACGAAATCAGCATGCGGAGCTTGCGGAGGGTCACATCGTCCCGAAGCGGAACGAACACGTGACCGCGCGGAGAATGCCCTACGGCCGTCCGTTGCAGACCGAGCGTTTCAAGAGCGCGCAGAACGCTCTTGGTCTTCCCGGTGCCGCTGCGCCCAAGAACGACGACACCCCGAGCGTCGGCGGGGTGTCCAAGTTCTCTTGCGGCCATAAACTCCCGAAGCGAGTTTTCTATCTGACGCGCAATGCGTTGCGCGTCAGCGTGGTCGATGAAAATGTCGCGGCGCAGTGCCTGAACTCTGCGATCAACGTCGCTCGGTCGGAGGGCGAGAGTCATAGATCCTCTCCTTCCTGCCACCAGTCGGTATCTTCCTCAGGGTCATCGAGATCGACTTCTTCATCGTCTGATGTGGAAGGTGCGTCGCCCGGTAGCGCTCCGCCTTGGCCAGCGTCAGGGTCGCCGATGACGTAGCCGATCCCGTCGTCAGCCAAATCGAGCGCGTCCAGTTCCGGTATTTCATTCTCGACGACAGACAGGCCGAGGTAGAGTTCCTTTTCCAGGCGCGCGATATCCTCCGCAGTTGCCTGTTGAGGTAGCACGCCCATGATCCGCATGGCTTCATTCGCGCGCGACCGCATCGCCTGAAGCGCATCCCATATGGTATCGGCGGCAAGGGCCGCTTGCCCAACGTAACGGCGTCGCAGAATTCGTCCGACGGCAATCCATTCGTCGAGTTTCACCCCGTGGAAATTCTCGACGCTGCACTCGACCTCGAGCCATTCTCTCCCGGTCCACACACTGATCATTCCTATGTCATTTGGCTCCAGGTGAAGCGTAACTTTCGTATTCTCCGGCCGACGTCTGAGTTTCTGCAGTTCGCGGGAGTTATAGGCCACGCCGAGCACGGTGATGCCTTTTGACGTTACCTTTCGCTCCAGAGATATCCCGAACGCCCTCCGTCGCATGGATCGGGGCAACTGTGGCGGAAGTCCAACTGTGCCGCTGAGACGCTCCAATGCCTTCGCAGGGGTCTCTCTGAAGAGGCCGGCATTGGGCGTGTTGTGGTAGACGTCGACAACATACCGAATGAAGATCAGGGCCAATTGGTCGTCCGTCAGGACGGCCGTTTCCTCCGTCGGATAATCGCCGCGTTCCTTGGGGTTTGCGAAGGTTTGTCCAGGCAGATAGGGCATCACCCTGTATGTGAAAGTCAAAAATGGGCGCTCGATCGTCCCGCGAAACTGTGGCTCTCCCACGGTGGGATAGGAGTAGGCGGCACATGTCTCATTGACCGCTCGAGTGGTCGCGCCTGCGCGGAAAGCAGATCCGGTGTCGCTTTCGACGCCTTCAAATGGAAATCCGTGCCAAATGGACTCCGCGCCTGCGGCAGCTGCCAAATCCGACTTGTCTCGTGTAGACATTTCCAGCGCTCGAATGGCTGACGCTGAATTTTGTGATGACGCAACGAGCAAACCCACGATGTATCTGGTCGCGACGTCCAGGACGACGTAAAGCCATCGACGCCCGCGTGGCAACCGGTCGATCGTCTTCTGATCGAGCCCCTCTCTGATAGGCCCATTCATAATAATCGTACGCGCATCAATCTCCCACTCGTCCACTTGGAATGTCTGACCAGGACGGGTTGCCCGATTGGTCTTGCCAACACCCAAGTAGCGGCGCTTTGCGATCGCGCTGCCCTCACGACCAGCGTCGACCTCCAAGCGATCAAAACGCTTCAGCCATTCCCACAGCGCGGTCTTTCCACGTGTTTGTAACAGCGGAAGCATGGCGGCCTCTCGTCGCTCGTTTTCGCGACGCAGCGCGTTGATCGTGTTATCAACGACTTCACGGCCTGTATGGCGCTGGTTCAGGAGAAACTCTCTGAGTTGCTGTTGGATGAAAAGGTAGCTGTCTTGGTTGATATCGAGCTTGGATGCCCTTCCGCGCTTATCGATAAGCGCATCCATACGGCCACCGGCTTTTTTGACAGCGCGGTACCACCGCAAGATGCTTGCCGGGGATGCGTCGAAGCCAAAGCTGTTGCCGTTTGAGCTGAAGTACTTAGCCCCGTAGATCTCATGGAATGTCTTCCACTCCTCTGCGGCATAGGCTTTGATGTGAGGGTAATGTTGTCCGACGTCATCGGGTCGAAGGGTCAGTCCACCTTCCGAATACCTCCTTGTCAGACCACAGACGAAAAACCACCGGTTACAGACAAGAGTTTGGTTCGTCCGCGATAAAGCAGAGAGGCAGATGTGGGGCTGAGGTCGAGACTTCGCTTCTTCGACGCTTTGGGGGAGCTTTTCGTAATTCCAGTCTGGTCGCTTCATGATGTCTTGCAGGGTGGCCCAAGAAAGCCTCTCGACCGCGGCCGATCCGTCATCTCGTCGGAAGAACGCGTGCTGGTCGTCGGCATCCTGGAAGAAATATGGGATCGAATTGATGTAGTAGCGTGTGACCCTGTCGAAATTCATTCGGATTGTCATTGCGGCCTCCGAACGATCGAGTGGAGGTTGATGCTTCCGCTGCTCACCAAGCCCAAGCGCCGTTCAAAGATGGCCCGGTACACAGCACGGAAACCCCGAGAGCCGGTGCGACTGAGGATAATCAGATCAGCAATGGTCAGCTCCCCCTCGAGTTTTGCCACCGTCTCTTCGAGGCGAGCATCAGCTTCAGTATCCGGGCACAGAGCGAACCGCAGATAGGTCGCCGCATTCATGGCTGCTGTACGTGAAAAGCACTGCTCTGTGACCAAGCGGACTTCATCCACCAAGCCCGGCACCACGGCACGCCTAATCTGTTCCAGCTCGGCTAGAAAGCGACCGGATGCCAGGCGAGACGTTGGTTTCACAGCCACCGCAACTCTGCGTCCGGTCTTGTGGGTGATCAGCAGGTCGAAATAATGTGTGCCCTTGGTTCCATCCGGCTTGCGAAACTTCACCGGACCGAATTGCTCTTGGACTTGGCGAACTCTCGGATCGACCAGCGTGACCACCAAGTTGCCGTGTTCAATTCCACTGTCCATGCCATAGATACGTGGCAAGCCGGTCTCAAGGTCGGGATACACGGCGAAGATTCTGCATGAAGATCGCGACCTTGGATTGATCCGACGCTGACCGCGGTAAGCGAGCACGGGGTAATCTTCGCGAATGACTTCCCCCATTAGATCATCGGGAAACGCTTTTGTGGCGCCGTAGGCCCTGCGGAAGGCTTCAGGCATCCCGGATAGGTCGCGACCGACCGGCGTGACCGGGGCGTTTAGACTGCGTTCGATTGGCATATTCATGGCAAAGCATCCCTGTTTCCGGGCCAGTGGGCACCGGATTGCGAGGACACGCAGGAGCAAGCCGCTCACGCATGCCTGTTGACTTTTCGCTGCTGTGGTGGGATGAAAGAGGTGCTTAAACCTTCAAGGGCTCTGCATGCTTCGCGCTGCGGAGCCTTTGTTCTTTCATCAGGGTCGGTTTCGCTAGGTCATTGAGACAGCTCCTTCTGGTTGGGCAAGGAGCGAAGCCAGTTCCTCGGGGTCCTCGCCAAGTAGGCGTGCGATTTCTGTTATGACCGGGACGCTCTTCCGGTGACCGCCAATGACCAAGCTGATCGTCGAAGGATTGCGCCCAAGACGGGACGCAAGTTCTTTGATCGAAAGGCCTGCCTCTATCCGCAGACGACATTTGATGATCTCGGCTGTGCCGCGAAATTTCATGTACGAACCTTGGGCAATTTTTGTTGACGGATACCCGAATCATGTGGGTTCGCGATTCGCAAGTCAACAACCATCCGCATCCATGAAAACTCAACCGTGTCAATATAGTTCAGAGTTATTTTGACAATTAACATGTGCGCGCGATTCCAGTTGCACTGACTATCTGCACTTCTGTAATCGATGGA
This sequence comes from Roseobacter sp. TSBP12, assembly GCF_009129705.1. Lineage (NCBI taxonomy): Bacteria > Pseudomonadati > Pseudomonadota > Alphaproteobacteria > Rhodobacterales > Roseobacteraceae > Roseobacter > Roseobacter sp. TSBP12. The sequence continues at coordinate 4,506 of NZ_PYIB01000002.1, read as the reverse complement.
AAACTAGGCGTATCCCGTGGATCGGCACGAGGAAAAGACACGTTGGTACGACCTGATAACGACCGATCAACGTTGTTATCGCCTGATTTACCTTCGATCACGCGAGGCATGGGTCCAAAACTGCGATGTTCATCGCTTCAGCCAACGCCAGATGGCCGAAGCCGCGGTGACTGGATCAACTTCTGAATCAGGAGAGCAGCGGCTCGATCCCACTCACGTCCACCTGCCTAGCCGCAGTGCGCATATCGAAATTGGTCTGCATGTTCATCCAATATTCCGGCGTCGTTTTGAACACACTTGCCAGCAGCAGCGCGGTATCGGGCGTCATGCTGGTTGAGCCCTTCACCAGCCGCTCGATGCGCGTCCGGGGAACATAAAGGCGGTGAGCCAGCGCGATCGCGCCCATCTCAAGCGGATCTAGGTACAGTTCTTTCAGGACTTCACCTGAGTGCATCGGGTCTTGAAGCGGGCTCATGATGTCTCATTTCAGCGTCAATCGACGATCTTGACTTCGGCGGGGCCATTCTGCGTCCAGACGAAGCAGATGCGCCACTGCCCGTTGATCCCCACCGAGTGCCGACCGGCGCGATTTCCCTTCAGTTGCTCAAGGTTGTTATCTGGCGGAAAACGCAGGTCTTCCACCGCAACATCTGGGTCCAGCACCGAAAGCATCGCCCCCTGCGCCTCAAGAGGTCCGCCGGGAAATCCTTGCCGTACTTGCCTTGCAGCACGTTTGCCTTCGGTGCTCTGGATCATGTCCGCAATGTATCATTATGTGATACATGTGCGCGATGACTGTGTCATTGGAAGCTTGCCTGGAAATTAGTGGCGGTGAGGGTGACATGAGCGTCGAGCGGAGGCCGTAGTTCGAAGGCCTGAGGGGCGCGAGCGAACTCGTAAAGTCTGAACAGATACCAGTCATCCCGGCGTTCGTTCGCAACCTCCAGTTCGTTACGTGAGATGTGGAACGGTGTCCGCTCCCAACCGTTTGTCGTCTTCACCTCGATGAGGCGTTCGCGACCTTCGATTGTGAAACTGGCGATGTCATAGCATGCGCCGTCGCCGTCCTCCTTGGAGACCCAACGCACACGCCGAGCTAAGGCGTCCTGGCCGTGTTGCCGCAAGGTCTGACGTTCGTGATGAAAAACTCGTTCCTCACCCGCATGACCGAGAGCCCGATTGCGCTCGTCCCGCCCCGCGACATCGAAACGCCGCGCCACCCTTTGCATTTGCTCCAGCTCTTCTGGGGGCGGTGTATTCCGCAAGGTAGGTGCTGTTCCGACGTAGAGCGCCGGAGGCTCAGCCATTGTGGAAGCGTCTTTGCGGTGAAGCGCGAGCTCCCATTCTGGATGACGCGCCAGCCAGCGAGATGCGGCCTCTGCAAGAGACATCTGGAAATTGAACCGCGGTCGATAGCCTTTGATGATGGGAAGCCCTAATCCGACACAGGCCGCAGAGACGTTGCAGAGTTTGAACTCGATGGAGCCACGGCTCCGTCCTGTCTGATCTTGCAACGCCCGGTTCTGCGCAGCTTTGTTATAGCTGCGCACGGAGAGCTCATCGCTGAGCATCCCGAAATAAGACGCAACGACCGCGTCGTTCTCTGTGTCGGACCAATCACCTGAATTCATTTGGTCAGGTTATGTTGGCCAGGAGGGATTGTCATTGGTCTTAAGATGGGCAGCTATGAGCAGGGAGGCCCGGAACCTGTTCAGACAAGCAGAACCACCTCTGAAGCAGATCGAAAAATTACACGAACCCGCCCCTCTCAAAGTAGGTGAACGGCGATCGGGTCAGAATGCCGAGTCAATCCCCATCCTCGCATGGACGAAGCCAGTCCAAGGTGCCGCTTGACTTGCAGCGGCGAACGTTCACCACTCTCAGGACCGCCTGTTCAAACTGATGCTCGTCACCTGCTTCAAACGCGTGACGGATCAGATCAAACTGCTTGTCCAAACAGTTTCCCAAATCATAATCTGAGACATCATTCATTTTAGAGCTCCTCTTGCAGCCGTCAGTGAGATTTCCTCTTCATGGCACATTTGACCAATTCCTACTTCGTCAGGATCGCTCCAATCAAGGCTCAGACCCTTATTCGTGACGATCATATAGCAACAAGAATCGAGTAAAGTTTTTTTGCCATCATGGCCTTCTGCGAACTTCCCGCCAATCGAAACGATTCGCTGCGGGTCGCTCGACCTGCAGCAACGCGCAGAATACGCCCTTTGCAAAGCCGCGGTGGCAGCGCCCGCCGGAGCGACGCCACCGGCCCAGAGCCGACCTTCAACTCTGGATCAGCATGCCGCAGCGCAGCCTGTCAAAGCCGCCGTTCGCCGCGCTCGCAAATCAGAACGGGGTCGCAAGGTCTGCTGTGCGGACGAAGCTGACTTTGGCTGCGGTTACTCCAATGACCGCAAATAGCAAAGCCGCTAAGGCGAAACGCCATGTCGTGGTCAAACTCGAAACGATCTCGCTGACGCAGGCAGTTGAAAATCTACATCCAATTGAACAGGCATTGATGGGGCGCTGCCCATAGGATCGAGACCGTCGGCTGCAAGCTGGTTGAGCCGCTCTCTCTGTTTATAATCCAAAGCTTGGAACCAGTCGGGATTGAAAAAGACGTTCTCCACATGCTTCATTACAAACTGAAGGCACGCTAAAGCTCGTTGATCATCCGGCAGCGCCAAAAGCTGATCTGCGATGACCTGCCCGGGCGCGCCCTCAATATTTCGCCAAGAAACACAAATCGTAGCGCTGGAGTCACCAGCAAACGAAGAAACGAAAATCTGTTCAAGAAGTTCGTCCGCATACCCTTTCTGAAGCTCTACGCCATGGAGGTCGGTAAAGGGCGACCAAGCGCCTGCAAACATGAATGGTAAAGGTGCCGCAAATTCAAAGACAACCGAACTAATTGTATCGAGACGGTCATCCACCAGTGCAGTGGTCAACGCATCATGCGTAGCCTTTAGTTCGCGTCGCGCAGCTTCATTCCCGATGTTAATCTCGTCCAATATCTGTTGAAGCATGAATTGCTCGAAAGGTTTCAAACCCTTGTCGGCCTCCCGCAACGTTTCTCGCAAGTGCGCTCCAGCATCCTTCCCATAGAGTTCTCTGCTCATTGTGCGATAGGCCACAGCAAGGCACTGATCGGGTCGTCCCGCAAACATCTCATTCTCGATACAGGAGAAAAGCTCTCGGTCATGCTTGCTGCAAAAGCCGTGGAACACTGACGCATCTTTGATGCCGATCTTCTTCACAGATAGCTTTCCGCCGTTCTTTTTCATGTCCGATATGCTCGCAACATAGTGCAGCACGTGGCCATCTTTTGCGATCTTGGTCAGGTTCGGTCCGCGCGAGACAGTATGAGCTTTGATCACGCTGCCATCACAATCACCTAAACCTACGTCGCGCGCACAGCACTTCTTTTGGGAAAAGGCTTTTCGGTTTACATTCACAGCGTCCCAGGGATTTCCCTTCGGCTGAGCATCTCGGCCGAGATGGCACTTTTTGAACTTCTTGCCAGAGCCGCACCAGCACGGGGCATTTCGCTCTCTACCCTTCATGGCTTGAATTTCAGGTAAACTAAGGGTCTGATTTCATTCATAATGTGCACTCTAAGAGTTGTCTTCTTCTTTAGCGAATAACCCATCTGATCAGATTGAGGCCGCTCATGCAACGCGCAGCATCGGTCACTATGGGCTCGAACCGGACTTTCGCCGCAGGCAGCAGCAAGGTCCGGTGAGCGGATAAAGTGCGCTTTCGCCGCAATGACGGCGAATGGCTGCTTTTTTTGGCGAAGGTTCACAAACGTTCCGAACTTTTCTTATTCTATGTGCCACTCGTGGGATGCAGCAACCAGCTCGACGGTATTGCCGTCCGGGTCGCGTGTGAACAACCCGCGCCAGCCGGTCCAAGCAAAGTCTTCGAACCGCGCGTCGTAGCCTTCTTGCCGAAGCCATGCTGAGGCGTCTTCCTGCTCGTCCCAGGACAGGCTTAACGCAAGATGGTGCAGCGAAGATTGGCGTCCAACGGAAAGGGGGTCATCCTCGGCATCCTCGGCATCCTCGGCATCCTCGGCATCCTCGGCAAAGAGCGCTAGTACCGCAATATGACCTCCAAAGCTCTCGCCGAAGCGATAGAATGCGATCCCATCACGATGTCCGCCCCGATCGCTGGGTCGAAGGCGGGGAAGGCCCAACACGTGTCCGTAAAATTCCTGCATCGCCTCGAAGTTGCGACACCGGATAGCAATCTCGCCCAAAGCACGAAGTTGGAAGGGCCGATCCATAATGCCGCACAGACCTTTCGTTTTCCAGGGGATGCCAGAGAGCCAATAAGAACTCTATAGAATCTCTCGAGCGAAAACCATGAAAACCGAGAGCGGTCATCTACACATCGTGGAACGTCCAACAGAGAGGGCTCGTTCCCGACCTTCGCTGCGCCGCAGGGCCAAGCGCCTGGTCGCCCCTCGCGCGGTGTCGCTGCCGGCCCTTTGCGGATGAGGTG
>NZ_PYIB01000001.1:0-119800 GCF_009129705.1 Roseobacter sp. TSBP12 | reverse complement strand
TACATGTCGGTGTATTTTTCTTTAGAGATCAGAGCATTGGCGGCGAAATCGTCGCTTGGCGGGTAGATGGGGTTCGTCATAGTGCCTCCTCCCGAGAGTGCATTTGGCCCGCGCCGGGGCGTCCGGCGCAGGCAGCCCCTTTCCGAGACGCGGGAGGTCAAGGCGGGGCAGGTTCAGATGGCCAGATATTCGGTTCTTAGCGCTTCGTTCTCAAGTACTTCTTTAGCACTACCATCATAAACCACTCGACCGGTATCAAGAATGACGGCGCGGTCGGCCAAATTGAGCGCGCGCACGGCGTTTTGTTCGACCAGAACGGTGGTGATGCCCTGCGCCTTGATGATTTTGAGCGTCTTTTCAATCTCATCCACGATGACAGGGGCGAGGCCTTCGTAAGGCTCATCGAGCAACAACACCTTGATGTCGCGGGCCAAAGCGCGGGCGATGGCGAGCATTTGTTGTTCGCCGCCCGACAGGGTGATGCCCTCTTGTTTGCGCCGTTCGCGCAGACGCGGGAACAACTCATACAGTCGATCCAGAGACCAGCCCACGGGTTCTACAATCTGCGCCAGTTGCAGGTTTTCCTCGACGGTCAGGCCGGGGATGATCCGGCGATCTTCGGGGACCAAAGAGATGCCGCGCACCGCCGCCTCATAGGAGGTTTTGTCGTGCAGGCGTTCGTGGTCGAGCCAGATTTCGCCATGGGTGACTTGCGGGCTGTCGAGACGTGCCAGCGCGCGCAGGGTCGATGTTTTGCCCGCGCCATTGCGGCCCAAGAGGGCCAGAATCTCGCCCTCGTGGATGTTAAAAGACACGCCTTGGACGATGTAGCTTTCACCGTAATAGGCGTGAATATCCCATGCGGAAAAGAACGCAGGTGCGGTTTCGGCATGATTGGCGTTTGGATTGAACTCTTGTGTCATGATGCCGCCCTTTAAACCTGTTGCGTCTCACCCAAATAGGCCTCTTTGACCTTTGGGTGACCTTTGATGTTGTCCGGCGTGTCTTCGACCAAGGGGGTGCCTTGGGCCAAAACCGTGATCCGGTCGGCGAGCGAAAACACCACATGCATATCGTGCTCAATGATGGCGATGGTGATGTCGCGTTCGGCTTTGATTTGTTTCAAAAGCTCGATGGTGTTGTTGGTGTCGGCGCGCGCCATGCCCGCTGTCGGTTCGTCCAACAGCAACAATTTCGGCTCCTGCACCAGACACATCGCAATCTCAAGTCGGCGTTTGTCGCCGCGCGACATGGAGGATGCCACCATCTCGCGTTTTTCCAACATACCGACATCTGAGAGCATCTTTTCGGCCTTGGCGATCAAATCCCTCTCTTGGGCGATGCTTTCAAACGCATGCATCCGAAAGGCCCCATCGCGTTTGGCAAAACACGGGATCATCATGTTTTCCATCACCGTGAGATCGCCAAAAATCTCAGGGGTTTGGAACACGCGGGAGATGCCCATTTGGTTGATTTCATGGGGTTTGCGCCCCAAGACCGATTGGCCATCGAACATCACAGATCCGGTGTCGGGCATGAGTTTCCCGACCAGGCAGTTCAGGAGCGTGGATTTGCCCGCGCCATTGGGGCCGATGATGGCGTGGACGGTGTTCTCGTGGATCGACAGATTGACATTACCCAGAGCTTGCAGACCGCCGAACCGTTTGCCCACGCCTTTGACTTCAAGAATTCCCATGTTCATTCTCCTGCAACGCGTTTTGTGGGGGCGGGGTGATGGTCCGGGTCGGGATCATCGTATTTGTCGCGTTTCTTTTTACCGTTCTTGACCCGATCCCGAATGCGTTTCAGGCCTTCGATCAAACCACCCGGCAGGAAGGTCACAACCAACATGAAGGTCACACCAAGGGTGAGGTGCCAGCCCTCGCCGGTGAAGCGGGCAAAGACCCAGACGACAAGATCTTCGATCCCATCTGGCAACCAATGGAACCAGCTGTGCAGTACGCTCTCGTTGATTTTGGAAAAGATGTTTTCAAGATACTTGATCACACCCGCGCCCAAAACCGGACCCATCAAGGTGCCAGCCCCGCCCAAGATGGTCATGATCACAACCTCGCCCGAGGCGGTCCAAAGCATCCGATCCGCGCCGGCCAAAGGGTCCATCGCCGCCAAAAGCCCGCCCGCAAGACCCGCATACATGCCGGAGATCACGAAGGCCGCCAGAGTGTAGGGTTTTGGGTCAAGCCCGGTGTAATTCATCCGGTGTTGGTTCGATTTCACCGCGCGCAGCATCATGCCAAAGGGCGAACGGAACAGGCGGATGGCGACGTAAAAGGCCAGGATCGCGATGACGGCACAAAAGTAAAAGCCAACGCTGAAGGTGAACACATGGTTCATGACGTCAAGCTTATAGCTGCTGTTCATCGGCAGGCCGAAGATATTGGTGACGGGCAGGGACGAGCCTTCGATTGCCTTGTCCAAAATCCGCGGATCATCCAGCGCCAATTGCAGGCCGGTTTCGCCATTGGTCAGAGGGGTCAGCACGGAATAGGCCATTTTGTAGCACATCTGCGCGAAGGCCAATGTCAGGATCGAGAAGTAAATCCCCGAGCGCCGCAGGGACACGTAGCCGATGGCGGCGGCAAAGAGGCCGGAGACCACCATGGCCAAAAGGATGCCGGGGATGACGTTCATCGTCAGCAGTTTGAACATCCAGACGGCGGAGTAGGAGCCGATGCCAAGAAAGGCGGCATGGCCAAAGGACAGGTATCCGGTGAGACCAAAGAGGATGTTGAACCCGACCGCAAAGATGCCGAAAATGGCGACCTTTTGCATCAGGTCGGGATAGCCGCCGTTGAATTGCGCCAGCCCCGAGCCCTCGGCAAACGGTTGCATGAGGATCGGTGTGAACAGGGTCAACCCGATGACGATCAACAGAAAGGTGGTGTCTTTTTTATTCAGTCCGAACATGGCATTAGTCCTCCATCACGCCTTTTTTGCCCATCAAGCCGCGTGGACGGGTCAACAGGATGATGATGGCGACGACATAGATAATGATCTGGTCGATGCCGGGGATGATTGATTTGATTTCGTTCATCGAAGAGAAGCTCTCCAAGATGCCCAAGAGAAAGCCTGCGGCGACCGCGCCGGGCAGCGAGCCCATGCCGCCGACCACCACGACCACGAAGGACAGCACCAAAAAGTCCATGCCCATGTGATAGTTCGGTGACAGGATTGGCGCGTACATCACGCCCGCCATGCCCGCGACGGCGGCGGCGAGGCCGAACATGATGGTGAATTTGCGGTCGATGTTGATGCCCAAAAGACCCACGGTTTCCCGGTCCGCCATGCCCGCGCGCACGACCATCCCGAAGGTGGTAAAGCGCAGGAAGGAAAACACAGCCCCGATGACCACAGCGGCAAAGCCAAAATAGATCAAACGCCAGTAGGGGTAGATGATCACATTCGGATCAAAGCCCAGAGCGGCGCCAAAATCGAACGAGCCTCTGAATGCGTCGGGGGCCGGGGTGGAGATCGGGTTGGCACCGTAGAAATATTTGATGATCTCTTGCAGCACGATGGCGAGGCCGAAGGTCACAAGAATCTGATCGGCGTGGGGGCGTTTGTAAAAATGCTTGATCAAGCCGCGTTCCATGGCCCATCCCACCGCGATCATGATCGGGATGGAGAACAGGATCGCCAAAGGCACCGCCCAGTCGATCATCCATGCGCCCGCGTCTGCGCCAAACCACGCCTCGACATAGGGGGTTTTGATTTTGGCCGGGTTGCCGAGGAAATCGAGTTTGCTCGGATCGACGGTTTCAAACGAAAGCGAGAAGATGCGCGACAAGGTCACCGCGCAAAATGCCCCAATCATGAAAATCGCGCCATGGGCAAAATTGACCACGCCCAGCGTGCCGAAAATCAATGTAAGCCCAAGCGCGATCAACGCATAGGCCGAGCCTTTATCGAGCCCGTTGAGCAATTGCAGAAGGATTGTCTCCATGGTCCCCACCTGTTGGGTTGAGCGTGTCGGTTGACCAAAGTCCACCTGTCCCGGCGCCAGGTTCGGGCCGGGGGGAGGGGAGGCCGGAGCCGCATGTGCGGTCCGGCCCATTTGGTTTTGGAAGTGGCGAGGGACCGCCGCTGTTGCGGTTCAGCCCCTCTTTTCAGGGCGCGATCAGCCCGCGTTACAGTCGCCCAATGCGCCGCCTGCGAACATCGGGTGATCGACCGGGTAGGTGACCTGAGCCGCCGGAGTGATTTCGACAACTTCGAGAAGGTCGAATTCGGAGGTTGGGTTCTCTTTCCCGCGCACCACCAAAACGTCTTTGAAACACTGGTGATCTTCGGCGCGATAGAGAGTCGGACCATTGCCCAAACCGTCAAATTCAAAGCCTTCAAGCGCTTCGACAACGGCGCAGGGGTTGAACGATCCGGCGCGGGCCACGGCATCGGCATAAAGCAGGGTCTGCACATAACAGGTGTGTGCGGCCTGCGACGGCGGGAAGCCGTATTTGGTGCCGAAGGATTTCACAAAGGCTTGCGAGCCTTCATCGCTCAGCGACCAGTGCCAGTTGGTGGAGCCAAGGATGCCCTTGATGTTTTCGCCCGCACCGCGCGCCATCAGACGCGAGAACAGTGGCACAACGATTTCGAATTGCTTGCCATTGACCATCTTGTCGCGCAGACCGAATTGCACCGCGTTGGTCAGCGAATTGACCATGTCCCCGCCGTAGTGGTTCAGGATCAGCACATCCGCGTCCGTTTGCAGAACCGGGGTGATGTAGGAGGAGAAATCGCCTGCGCCAAGCGGTGTGCGTACCTTGTTCACGGTTTCCCAGCCAAGCGCCTCAGTGGCGGCGGCAATGGATTCCTCCTGAGTCCAGCCCCAAGTGTAATCCGCCGTCAGGTGATAGGCCTTGCGATCCGCACCATAGCGGGCGGCCAACACCGGAGCGAGTGCCGCACCGGACATATAGGCGTTAAAGAAGTGACGGAACCCGTTGGCTTTTTTGTCTTTGCCCGTGGTGTCGTTGGAATGGGTCAGACCGGCCATGAAGATCACGCCCGCTTCCTGGCACAGGCCCTGAACAGCCACGGCCACGCCCGAAGACGAGCCGCCGGTGATCATCACCGCACCGTCTTTTTCGATCATGGATTTGGCGGAGGCGCGGGCCGCATCCGATTTGGTTTGGGTGTCGCCGGTGACAAAACCAACCTTCTTGCCAAGGATGCCGTTGCCTTCAAGAACCTTGGAGCTGAAGGTGTTCAGCATGCCGCCGTCGCCTTCGCCGTTCAGATGCTCGACCGCCAGTTGATAGGCGCGCAACTCATCCGCGCCCTCATCGGCATAGGCACCTGATTGAGGCACGTTAAAGCCGAGGGTGACCGTGCCGCCCATCGGTTCGTTGGTAAAGGCGCGAGCGCCCGAGGTAAAGATCGTCGGCAGCGCGAGACCAGCGCCAGCAATGGCCCCGGTTTTGATCACGCCGCGACGCGAAACGCGCCGTGTCAGATCGGTTTTGGACATGTATATTCCTCCCTAGAATTTGTCAGGCTCGCCCGGACTTCCTCCCCGAAGTCCAGGCGGCGCGCAGATCCCGTCTCCGAAATGTCGGATTTGTAAACGAGATGGGGTAATACTGGGTGTGTGAAGAAAATTCATCAACAAGTGCTTTATAGTTAAGGATTTTTTTGTTAATAAATACACAATGCGATGGTATGCAGTGTAAATCTATTTTCGCGCAGGTGCAGCGCAAGTCGCTTCGCGTCTGCAGAAAGAGCCTGAAATCATTCGCGTTTCGATGTTGCAACTGAGGAAAGACGATGCCCAGATCCGCCCTGACAGGCACACGAATCCGTGAACGGCGCTCTTTGGAGGGGCTCAAACAGGCTGATTTGGCCCGAGATGTGGGCATTTCGCCGTCTTATTTGAATTTGATCGAACACAATCGCCGCAGAATCGGCGGGAAATTACTGGTCGATCTGGCGCGCGCCTTGGGGGTTGAACCCTCCGCGCTGACCGAAGGCGCGCAGGTGCCTTTGATGGAAGGGCTGCAAGACGCGGCCAGCAACGCTGCGCCGGGGCCGCGTCGTGGCGGGGCCAAAGGCACAACAGACCCGGAAACCGCGCGGGCCGAAGAATTTGCCGGACGTTTTCCGGGCTGGGCCGCTTTGGTGGTGGCGCAGCGTGATCGGATCACCGCGCTTGAACGTAGAGTAGAAGCGCTCAACGATCGTTTGGCCCATGACCCGTTCCTTTCTGACAGTCTGCACGAAGTCCTTTCGACCGTGACCGCGATCCGTTCGACGGCGGGAATTTTGAACAACGCAGGCGACATTGACCGCGACTGGCAGGCCCGGTTTCACCGCAACCTTTATGAGGACAGTCAACGTCTGGCCGACGGCTCGCAGGCGTTGGTGAGTTATCTTGATACGGTGGGCAAATCCGAGGACACGCTGTCCGCGCCCTTGGATGAGGTCGAAGCGTGGTTGGCGCAGCGCGACTTTACCATCCCCGAGCTTGAGTGCGGGATGATGCCGGATTTGGTCGGAGATGAGGGGCTGCGTTCGCCCGCCGCACAAAGTTTGGCGCGCAAATGGGTGTTGCGGGCGCGGGCCGAGGCGGAAAAAATGCCGGTGTCCTTGGTCGAGGACGTGATCGCCGCCCATGGGCCCGACCCGGCGGCTTTGGCGCAGGAAGCTGGTGTGGATCTGGCGGCTGCGATGCGCCGTCTGGCCGCCTTGCCTCCGAAAGAAGGCCGTCCGCCGATGGGCCTTGTGATCTGTGATGGCTCCGGCGCGCTGACCTTTCGCAAGCCGCTCGACGGTTTTGCTCCGCCGCGCTTTGGTGCCGCCTGCGCGCTCTGGCCGCTGTATCAGGCCTTGCTCAGACCGATGGTGCCGATCCGGCGTGTGGTCGAACAACAGGGCCAACCGGCGCGGCGCTATCTGGCCTATGCGATCTGTCAGCCGCGCCCGCCCAAAAGTTTCGACGCCCCTGAGGTGGTGGAGGTGACGATGCTGTTTTTGCCGCTCGACCGGCTCGACGGTCTGGGCCATGTGCCGCGCGATGCCGAAGTGCTGGGCGTCGGCACAAGCTGCCGCGTCTGCGCCCGAAAGAATTGCGTCGCCCGCCGCGAACCGTCGATGGTCTTGGAGGATGTGGAAGAGGGGTAGGAGCGCGCCATAAGACGCATGGCGGGTGGGCGGTTACCGGCCATTTTTGCCGGAGGCATGACGTTGGAGAAATCCCCGTCAGGCGTGAGAAGTTTTGACATGAGTACTTTGAAACGCCATAAGATGAGACAGTTAACGCGTTCTGAATTCTATCTTTGGGAGGAGGCTGGATTCAAAATGCACCGGCCATGGAACGGGTGCGCGCGGATGTATGCGATTTTTCGGTATCTTCGGATGAGGGATTGGAAAAAACGCCTTTGGGAGAGAGGGTCTGTCAGATGGGCAAGCGTGTGTTGCTGATCGAAGACGAACCAAACATAATTGAAGCGATCCGGTTTATTCTGTCGCGGGACGGCTGGACCGTGGAAACGCATTCGGACGGGGCGACGGCGGTGGCAGCGGTGGCGGCCAAACGGCCGGATATTGTGATTTTGGACGTGATGTTGCCGAACAAATCCGGTTTTGACATCCTGCGCGATCTGCGCGGCATGGCAGAGCATGCGGCACGGCCGATTTTGATGCTGACCGCGCGAGGTCAGAAAAAAGACCGCGATATGGCCGAAGCGGCGGGCGTGTCGCATTTCATGACCAAACCCTTCTCCAATTCCGAAATGTTAGAGGCCGTGCGCAGCTTGGCCGGGCCGGATCGGGCGCAGGCGCACAGCGATGGCTGAGGGGCGTTCCCCGGTCTATCTGGCGCGCGCGTCTTATCGGCGCAGGCGCTTGATTGATGCGCAACGGCTCCTGCCCTTTTTGCTGCTTTGCCTCTGGCTTTTGCCACTTTTGTGGGGTGGGGAGGGTACGGATCAACCCCTGGGCGCGGGATCACGGTCTTTCGTGCATGTGTTTGTGGTCTGGGCGCTTGGGATTTTGGCGGCCGGGTGGTTGGCGTTTTTACTGGCCCATGGCGCGGCGCGCACCGAAGAGCTTTTGACCTCGCAAAGCCGATCTGAGGGCGCGTTGGGCGATCTGCCAGCCTCCGAAGGTTGGAGCGAGGATCACGCTGCCGAAAATCGGGCCGAAAACCAGACCGAAGACCGGACCGGGGACCGCCGCTGAATGTTCCATTTCAACATCCTTGTTCTGGCCTGTCTGAGCTATGCCACATTCCTGTTCGTGGTGGCGTTTTGGGCGGAAAAGCGGGCAGAGGCCGGACGGCTGGGCTGGCTGCGCTCGCCTTGGGTCTACACGCTCTCACTCTCTATATACTGTACCGCATGGACGTTTTACGGCGCGGTCGGCTATGCCGCGCGCTCGGGCCTTGAGTATCTGACGATCTATCTTGGACCGTCCTTGGTGATGATCGGCTGGTGGTGGATTTTACGCAAACTGGTGCGCATTGGCCGGACCCAGCGGATCACCTCGGTTGCCGATTTGATCTCTTCGCGCTACGGCAAATCGACCACTTTGGGGGTTTTGGTGACGCTTTTGGCGGTGATTGGCACCACGCCCTATATTGCGCTGCAATTGCAATCCGTGGCGCTGTCTTTCGCAGTCTTTGGCCTCAATGATCCCTCCGGCATGGTGGTGCCCGATCTGGACAAAACCGCGCTTTGGGTCGCCGCTGGATTGGCGTTGTTCACCATTCTCTTTGGCACGCGCAATCTCGATGCCAATGAGCGCCACCACGGGGTTGTGACCGCGATTGCCTTGGAGGCGGTGGTCAAATTCGTCGCGCTTGTGGGGGTCGGCATGTTCGTCGTCTGGGGCCTGTCCGATGGGATGGGCGATATGATGACACGCCTTGATGCCTCACCTGTCGCCCAGCATTCCATTCACGGCACGCGCTGGATCACACTGACGCTGTTGTCGGGCGCGGCGCTGATCACCCTGCCGCGGATGTTTCAGGTCATCGTGGTTGAGAACGTCGACGAAAATCATTTGTTTACGGCAGGTTGGGCCTTTCCGCTCTACCTGTTTGGCATGTCATTGTTTGTCATCCCCATCGCCGTTGTCGGGCTGGATGTGTTGCCCAGTGGGTCAAACCCGGACATGTTCGTCCTGACTTTGCCGCTACATTATGATCAACGCGTCCTCGCGACCCTGTCGTTTTTGGGCGGGTTTTCTTCGGCCACGTCGATGGTCATCGTCGCCTCGATTGCGCTCTCCACCATGGTGTCCAACCACATCGTCATGCCGATCTGGCTGAGTTCGCGTACGGGCGGCGCCACCATGTCGGGCGATGTGCGCAGTGTCGTGCTGTCTGCCCGCCGCCTGTCGATTTTTGGCGTCTTGGCTCTGGGCTATCTCTATTTCCATTTTTCCGGCGGCTCAGAGGCCTTGGCCTCCATCGGCATGATTTCGTTTTCCGGCGTCGCACAGGTGCTACCGGCGCTGTTGGGCGGGATATTCTGGCGCGGAGCCACGCGGGTCGGGGCCATCGCCGGGGTTGTGCTGGGCTTTTGCATCTGGGCCTATTCGATGTTCTTGCCCTCCTTTGGCGCGGCGGCGGGATATACGCAGACATTTCTCGACAATGGTCCCTTTGGCATCGCCCTGTTGCGGCCCCAGGCGTTGTTTGGCGTCGAAGGCGTCGATCCGGTGGTGCATGCCGTGGTCTGGTCCATCGCGCTCAACACATTGGTGTTTATCTTGGGTTCTTTGATGTCCTTTCCGCGCCCCGTTGAACGGCTTCAGGGGGCGCAATTTGTCAGCGTGTTCGAACACACCGGATCGACGCGCGGCTGGTCGCATGGTTTTGCCGAGGCCGAAGACCTTTTGGTCATGGCGCAGAGGATTTTGGGGCCAGCGGAGGCGCAAAACCTGTTTCAAGCCGAAGCGGAGGCGCAGGGCAAACAGGGCTATCTACCGGATGCCACATCGGAATTTATCGAACGTCTGGAACGTGAATTGGCGGGGTCGGTGGGGGCGGCGACGGCCCATGCGATGTTGGGACAAATCGCCGGTGGCGTGTTGGTTTCGGTCGAGGATTTGATGGCCGTGGCCGATGAAACCGCACAGATGTTGGAATATTCGACCCAGCTTGAGCATAAATCCGAAGAGCTTGCCCGCACCGCGCGGCAATTGCGCGAGGCCAATGCCAAACTGACCGCCTTGTCGATCCAAAAGGATGCGTTTCTGTCACAAATCTCGCATGAATTGCGCACGCCGATGACCTCGATCCGGGCCTTTTCCGAAATCCTGCGCGAGGCCGGGCAGACGGGTGAGATGGATGGCGAAAGCCTGACACGGTTCTCCGGCATCATCCATGACGAGGCCCAGCGGCTGACCCGGCTTTTGGACGATCTTTTGGACCTCTCGGTGTTGGAAAACGGCTCGGTGACGCTCAACTGGACCCGCACCAATTTGCATGACGTGATCGAACGCGCGGTTCAGGCCAGTTCCGGCGGGGCGGCGGGCGCGATCACCATTCGGCGGCAGGTCCTGTCCGAACATATCGCGATTGAAACCGACCCGGACCGGTTGGCGCAGGTGTTTATCAACCTGATCACCAATGCCCGCAAGTACTGTGATGCGCCTCAGCCGGAGTTGAAAATCTACGCCCGCAGGATCGGAGATGACGCGATTCAGATTGATTTCATCGACAATGGTTCGGGCATTGCCAAGGACAAACAGGCGGTGATTTTTGAGAAATTTTCGCGCCTGACCGATCACGCAAAAGCGGGTGGAGCGGGGCTTGGATTGGCGATTTGCCGTGAAATCATGGTCAATCTGGGCGGCACGATTTCCTATCTGCCGGGGCAGGGCGGGGCGGCATTTCGGCTTGACCTGGCGCGCGTGCGGGCACGGTCAGGGCGACCCTCGGGGTGAAATCTGCCCTCCGCGGGGTGAAAACGCGATTTGGGGCGAAAAGATTAACGGAATAAACCCTTTGTTTACCGTGCCCATGCACAACTGATGCGGATTGAAACCGGGACATTTGATGCACCACCATGTCTGACGCAGACATCATTTCCGCGATGCGCCGCAAAGCGGGCGTTGGCCGCCCGCCGCCGGACGTTCAACCGATGTCGCCCGCAAAGGCGCTGCGCCTTGCTGCGGCGAAGGCTGCGGAGGATTCGATCGGTCTGGTGATGCAGGTGACACATGTGGCCGAGGAGCGCAGTTCGATTTTGCGCCTGCCGGAGCAATTGCCCGACGATGCGCTTTTGTCGCTCCTGGAGGGGCCGGACAACGCCTATGGTTTGGCGGTGTTTGATCGCAATGTGGTTTCCGCCGTGGTCGAACAGCAAACCACAGGCAAGGTGTTGAAACTGCCGCCCGAAGAGCGCGCCCCCACCGCAACGGATGCGGTGATGTGTACGGAAATCACCGATCATATTCTGTCTCTGTTCGAAACCAACGTGGCCGAGGTCGCTGACCCGCCCCATGTCGAGGGTTTTCGTGTCGCCGCGCAATTGCGCGAGGCGCGGTCCATTTCGATTGCTTTCGAGGATGTGCCGTACCGGGTGTACCGCATCTCCGTATCGCTTGGGCGCGGTGTGCGCGAGGGCGAAATCCTGTTGGTTTTTCCCTATGCCCGCGCCACGCCCAAACCCGTCCCCGGCGCGCCCAACAATTTTGGCCGTGATTTTCAGGCGGTTGTCATGACATCGGAAGCCCGGCTTGACACGGTTTTGCACCGCATTCGCCTGCCCTTGGCCGATGTGATGTCGCTTGAGGTGGGGATGGTCTTGTCGATCCCGCGCTCTGCGGTGTCCAAGGTGGAATTGCGTGCCGATGATCGCCTCGTCAGCCGGGCGCAATTGGGCCAGATCAATGGCAAACGCGCCGTGCGCCTGATCTTTATGACCGGGGATGACGATCCTTTGGATGCCTCTTATGGACCGGACGAGGGCGGGTTTGGCGATATGGGGGCGCCCTCGGGGAGCTCTGCTGTTCCGGCACTCTCAAATGGGATGGGTGATGTGCCCCCGATGGGGGATTATCCCGCCATGGGAGATATGGGCGATCTGCCTCCCCTTGGGGCGTTTCCGGCCTTGGGGGATATGGGAGGAGATATGGGTGATCTGCCTGATTTGGGGCATTTCCCGGCGATGGGAGATCTCCCATCGCTTGAATAGGGCATAGCCAAAGCGTCACGCTTTAATATTCTGTTGATGTACATCAATGCAGGGGATGCGGTTTGAGCGGATGCTGTTTTTCCAAGGAGGAATGTTCATGCTAGACCTTGTTCAAAGACAAACACAATTGCAGCAACGCAAAGCGGAATTGACGCTGAGACTGCGCAACATCGAAACCGAACTGGACGCGCATCAGTCAAAAGACTGGGCCGAACTGGCCACCGAACGCGAGAGCGATGAGGTGCTTGAGGGCATGGGGGTGGCGGGAAAACTCGAACTGGCGATGATAGAAGCGGCACTTCAGCGCATTTCTGCCGGGGAATACGGATTTTGCGCCGCCTGCGGCGAAGAAATCAGCGCAAAACGTTTGGATGTGCTACCCTATACACCAGTGTGTAAAGACTGCGCCGCACGCAACGCCGAACACAAATGATCCGCCGCATCGCGCGTGCCTGAGGAGGGCGCGAGGTGTGAATTTTAGCAAACACGCCTACAAGCACGCCTATATGAGGAGGACAGCCTATGCCCAATTCACCAAAATATGACACCGAAATTGATCGTATCGTGGACGATCTGGTCAAAGACGAAGACACCGCAGCCGTGTTGAAAGACAAGTTGCATAAATCCTTTTCCGAGCCTGCCGCGACAGTCTACGCGCGCACGGAGGTGAGTGCTGAGGACGATGACGATATATGGGACAATTTGCCGGTCTAAGAGATCGGGGTTCGCCCTGTCGAGAAAGGACACGCCGATGGCATTCGAAGCCCTCAAAGCCCAAGCCTATATGATTTTGAACGAAATTTCGGCCCAGCCTGAGGATCGTCATGTGCTGCAGGAGCGGTTGCGTGAAACGCTTTCGGAACTGTCGGCGCTTGGCCTGCCTTTGCCCGACGATTTGGTGCGGTTGGAGGCCGAGCTTGAGGACAGCTCTGCCGACGATTTTTATCCCACGCGTGACGAAACCGCAGACATCTAAAGCCTGTGCGCAGGCCGGCGCGCGCAGGAACAGCCTCCACCGTGACCCGCGTCATGCCCCGCAAGAGCCCGAAACAAAAGGGTTCTTGCTTTCTCACCCCGCTCTCCGCCATTATGATCCCAAACTGTGGATAAGCTGTGGATAAATGATCCGCAGGGGTTAAACAGGGGCTTTTGTCGCCGTTTCTTTCGCAGGACTTGGCGGCTTTGGGCGTTCGATGTGAGGCGTAAGGGGGCGTGTGATGCGAGTGGGGCAAAATGTGACAGCGGCACAGGGCGAAACCCCTGAGCAAGATTTGGTACAGTCCAGTCGCGAAGGCGCGCTGGCCGTGCTGCGCCTGTCGCGCCCGCCCGTCAACACCCTCACCGATGCATTGCGCCTGGCGCTGTTCAAAGCCATCGAGGACGCGGACAATGACTCCGGTGTGCGCGCCATTGTTGTCGCGGGCGAAGGCGCGTCTTTTTGTACCGGCTATGCCCCTGACGCTCTGTCGCTCACCGAGCTGCGCCGACGTTAAACACCCTGTGTGACCGGATCGAGGCCTGTGGCAAACCGGTGGTGGCCGCCCTTCATGGCGCGACGCTTGAGGCCGGATTGGCCTTGGCTTTGGCGGCGCATTACCGGGTAATGGGACGGGCGGCGCGATTGGGCGCGCCCGAGGTGTCCTTTGGCCTTGTCCCTGGCGGCGGGGTGACCCAGCGTTTGCCCCGATTGATCGGCGCGGATGCAGCGCTTGCGCTGCTGCTGCCGGGCCGCCCGATAGATGGTGCCCAAGCGCAAAAACTCGGCCTCATCGATCAATTGGTGCAAAAAAAGGTTGGTGATGAAGCTTTGGCCTTTGCCCGCCACTTGATTGAGAGCAAAAAGGGGCCACGTCCCAGCCGCGATACCACCCGTGGTCTGGCCGATGGCGCGCGCTACATGTCGGAGGTCGCGGCGCGACGGATGGAAATTCGCGGGGCACGCATTGAGGCGCCAAAACATATCATCGACTGCGTCGAGGCGGCATTGATGATGCCCTTTGACGCGGGTGTCTGGCGCGAACAGACGGCGCGCGAGGACTGTTTTGCCTCGGCGCAATCCAAGGCCCTCCGACACGCTTATGCGGCCGAAAGACAGGCGGCGCGACTGACCGGGGTGGACGGCGTTGAGCCTGCCGAGGTCATCACCCTTGGGATTGTCGGCACCGGCACATTGGCGCTTGGGATTGCCGTTGCGGCGCTGGATCATGGGTTTCATGTTCGTCTTTTGGGCAATGGTGCCGATCAATTGGTTGTTGTTCAAAACCGGATTGAAGCCGCCTACACCCGCGCCGCGCAACAGGGCCAGATCAGCCCCGATCTGCGCGATGCCAGAGTGGCCGCCTTCACCACCAGCGCCCGCGTCGATAGCCTTGCCGCCGCCGATCTGGTGATCGAAGCGACCCAAGGCAATGCGGCGGCGCGCGGGAGTCTTTTGGCACGGGTCGAAGAATTTTTACCCGAAGAGGTGGTTTTGGCCACGGTCGCGGATCGCGGGTTTGACGAGATGGCCCGTGATTTGGCCCATCCCGAACGGTTTTTGGGTCTGCATTTCTTTGCCCCGGCCCAGATGATCCGCGTGGTCGAATTGGCCCATTCCGATGATGTGTCTCCCAAGGCTTTGGTGACGGCCCATGCGTTTTTGTGCCGCCTCGGCAAAATCCCGGTGACGGTGTCGGCCACGGATGGTTTGATTGCCAATGTGGTGCAAGAGGCCGGATGGGCCGCCGTCGATGTGCTGTTGCTGATGGGCGCGCGTCCGGCACAGATTGATCAGGCAATGCGGGAGTACGGTTTTCCCGCCGGGCCCTGCGAGGCCATGGACGCGCTTGGACTGGGCTACATGACCGGGGCTGTAGCACAATATTTGGCCGGAAAAGGGCGCGCAGGCAAAGCCAAGGGAGCCGGGTTTTACGATTATGTTGACGGGGCAGGGCCGGATGACAGCGCGGCAGAGGCGCTTTTGGCCGAACTGAGAGCGGACGGCGGCATCGCGGCCTTGGCCTTGAGCGACACGGATATTGTCGAGCGGCTCATTTTGGCCGAAGCCAATGCCGGTGCGCGGCTGTTGGAGCGCGGCGTGGTGTCCCGCCCGCTGGACATTGACGTGGTGATGATGATCGCGAAAGGCTATCCGCGCTGGCGCGGCGGGCCGATGGAATCGGCAGATGCGATGGGCATCGTGGCGGCGGAAAAACGGCTTTTGGCCTTTGCCAAGGCGGCGCCTGACATTTGGGAGCCTGCGACACTCTGGCGCGCATTGTTTAAAAATGGCGCTTGTTTCGAAAAATTAAACCGAATCTGAGACTTGAACGTCTATTTTCTAGGGAATTTTATGGTTTTTTGGGCCGCTGTGATCGTGTTTGCGCCGATCTGCGCGAGGTCAATATCGGGCCGAAAATCGCACTTGATGCAGATCAAAGTTTTCGCGATCCCGCTGTCCTATCACATTTTTGAGCGCAGAGGTTCACGTCCGCAGTCAGACAGTTGGGCCTCTGCATTCCTCCCGCGGACTCTCCTTCCGATCGTCCGCGCTGTATCCTGCCTTTTGTGCGTGGGCAGAATACTTTACTGGCGTCGCAGGGATGCGTTTCTCCTGCGACGCCTCTTTTTCTTTCAAATCGCCCGGATCAGCGCGCCGTTAGGCATTTGGCAACACCCGTCTGGACACTGGCCCTGACGGCGTTAGAGTCGTCTCTGTGATCCCCGTTTTTACCGCCGCGTTTTTTACCACCGCGCTGAGGAGCCAGGTTTGAGCATGCCCTTTGATCCCGCCGTCGCCGCAGATCCCGCCTTTGACGCGGTCGGTGAGTGGGCGCTTTCGTGG
The DNA here is from genome assembly GCF_009129705.1 of Roseobacter sp. TSBP12. Classification (NCBI taxonomy): domain Bacteria; kingdom Pseudomonadati; phylum Pseudomonadota; class Alphaproteobacteria; order Rhodobacterales; family Roseobacteraceae; genus Roseobacter; species Roseobacter sp. TSBP12. Next base: position 103,813 of record NZ_PYIB01000001.1, on the reverse strand, counting down.
CACCGGGGCGGGGTTGGCGCAGTTTTGGTCACGGTGATTGACACCTGGGGCAGTGCGCCGCGTCCGGTTGGCAGTCAACTTGTCGTCTCGGGCAAAGGTGAGATCATCGGCTCGGTGTCGGGCGGTTGTGTCGAAGGGGCGGTGGTGACCGAGGCCTTGGAGTTGCTCGAAGCGCCCGCTTTTAAAATCCTTGAGTTTGGTGTCAGTGACGATACGGCCTTTGCCGTTGGATTGGCCTGCGGTGGGACGATCCGGGTGTTGCTTGAACCCGTAGGCGCGGTGTTCCCCGTGGAGATTTTGGCTGAGGTGATCACAGCACGCGCGGCACGCAGGCCCACTGGCGTTGTCACCGATCTGGTGCACGGCACACATGATCTTGTTGGCCCTTCGGCCTTCCCCGACCGCTTCGCGGCCGACCGATCGGGCATCGAGGCGGACGGGCAGCGGTTTGTGTCGGTCCACATGCCGCCGGCGCGTTTGCTCGTGATTGGCGCAGTGCATATCGCACAGGCGTTTTTGCCGATGGCACGGCTGGCGGGGTTTAACGTGACATTGATTGACCCGCGCGGCGCCTTTGCCAGCGACACCCGCTTTCCGGGCGAAATCATCGGGGACGATTGGCCGGACGCCGCGCTTTTGGCGCATGGGCTGGATGGGCGCACCGGGGTGATCACGCTCACCCATGATGCCAAACTCGATGATCCGGCGCTGATCACCGCTCTGCGCTCGGACGCGTTTTATATCGGCGCTTTGGGATCGACCCGGACCCATGCCAAACGCGTGGCGCGGTTGCAGGAAGCGGGGCTGAGTTCCGATCAGATCGCCCGTCTGCATGCCCCTGTCGGCCTTGATATCCGCGCCCAAAGCCCGGCCGAAATCGCCGTCTCGATCCTCGCGCAGGTGATCCAGGTGATGAGGCGGCCATGATGTATGGACGCCGCCCGGTGCGCGAGGCCAAGGGCACGATTTTGACCCACTCTGTGGCGTTTAAGGCAGGGGGACGATTGGAGGCGGGGTGCACGCTTGGCCCGTCAGAGATTGCGGCACTGGTCATGGCCGGAGTGGGCGAGGTCCGCGTGGCGGAGCTAGACCCGCATGACGTGGCGCAAGACGAGGCAGCGCGCCGGATCAGCGCGGCGATGGTGCCCGTGCCCAGCGATGCCAATCTGGACGTCGGGCGGGTCATGGCGGGGGCAGCGCATATTACGGCGACCTGCGCCGGGGTTGTCGGACTTGATACCGCCGGACTCACCCGGATGAACCGGGTCGATGAGGGGATGGCCATCGCCACCCGCCCGCAGTTTCACCGGGTTGCCAAAGGCGATGTCGTGGCCACGGTTCGGGTCATTCCCTACGGCGTCAAACGCTCTGCGCTCTCAAGGGTGATTGAGGACGCGCATGACACGATCCGGGTGCGCGCGGTCTTGGCCGAAACCGCGAGCCTCATTCAAACCGTGATTGGTGGCGATGGGGGGACAGCCAAAGGCGAGGCTTTTTTGCGGGCGCGATTGGATCGATTGGGCGTGCGCTTGGTCGAAACCTTGGTGGTGCCGCACCGAGAAGAGGCGCTGGCTGAGGCGTTGTTGAGCGCGCGTGGCGAGGTTGTGTTTGTCTTGACGGCCGTGGAGACGATGGATCGCGGCGATGTGGCCCCTGAGGCGGTGCGCCGGGCGGGCGGGGTGATCACCCGTTTTGGTCTGCCCCTGGACCCCGGCACGCGGTTTTTCGCGGGCGGGCTTGGGGCGGTGCCGATCTTGGGCTTGCCGGAATGCGCGCGCGGGTCTGCTCCGACCGGGGTGGATTGGCTGGTGGATCGGTTGCTGTGTGGCGTGAGCATCACCGATGATGACATCGCGCAGATGGGGGTTGGCGGACTGTTGTCGCCAGAGGTTTAAAGGGCAAAACTGGAGAGATAAAAGCGCAGAAAACGGCAGGTCGCGGTTGAATGCGCCTTAAAAACACCCACTGAGAGCGCAGGCGTGGCGCGGCGCACAAGGCCGTTATGCGTTTGCAGAAAATTGATACATATCACTTACAAGTGACCCTGCGCGGCGCAGTGTCACGGCCAAGCCGCGTCCACACCGTTTGATCCAGAAAGTAGGCACATGACCTTCCCGCTCTCAGATGTCGCCCTCACCACCCTTGCTCTGGCCGTGGCCGGGGCGTTGGGTTTGCTCTTTGGCAAACTTCAGGTCCGCAAGATCGGGTTGGGCATCGGTGGGGTGTTGTTTTCTGGCATTCTGGTCGGTCATTTCGCCGCGAAAGCCGGGATCACCTTTGACAGTGATGTCATGCATTTCGTGCGCGAATTGGGGCTGATCCTGTTTGTTTACACCATCGGCATTCAGGTCGGTCCAAGCTTTTTTGCCTCTTTCGCCAAATCCGGCCTGCGCTTTAACCTTGCCGCCATTGGCATCGTTTTAGGCGGGGTGGCGGTGACCTTGGCGATTTATGCGCTCACCGATCTGCCGCTTCCGGTCCTGATGGGGGTGATGTCGGGGGCTGTGACCAACACGCCGGGCCTGGGTGCGGCGCAACAGGCGCTTGGCGAATTGGGCCTGCCCGCCTCTGAGGTTGGCTTTGCCGGTATGGGCTATGCGATGGCATATCCTTTTGGAATTATTGGAATTTTGATTTCGATGTTTGCGGTGCGTTTCCTGTTTGGCATCACGATCGAACGCGAAGAAGAGGCCTATAAGCTGGAAACCAAAAGTGGTGAGGCGGCCTTGCCCGCGCTCAATCTTGAGGTGACCAATCAGAACCTTGACGGTGTCCGGCTGGGGGATGTGCCTGACCTGTTTGACCATGGGGTTGTCGCGTCGCGGATGAAATCAGGCGGTGAATTGATCGTGCCGACGCGCGACACCGTGCTGCATCTGGGCGACAGCTGCATATGGTCGGCCCTGCCGAGAAATTGGCGGCGATGAAGCTGATCATGGGGCGTGAGATCGACACGCCGTTGACCACCAAGGGCACCAAGCTGACCTGGGCGCGCATCGTCGTGACCAAGGACAAAATCCTCGGCAAATCCTTGCGCGAACTGGCCCTTGTCGAAGCGCGTGGCGTGACCGTGTCACGGATCAACCGCGCAGGCGTCGAACTTCCGGCGCAGGCCTCGTCCTCGCTGGCCTTTGGCGATATTGTCACCGTTGTCGGGTCCAAACCCGACATTGATGCGGTGGCTTTGGAGCTGGGCAATGAACATGCGCGGCTGCAAGAGGTGCAATTCCCGGCGCTGTTTTTCGGCATCGCTTTGGGGGTGATTTTGGGGTCCATCCCGCTTGCTGTACCGGGCCTGTCGGCACCGCTGAAACTCGGGCTTGCGGGCGGGCCATTGATGGCGGCGATTGTGTTGGGGCGGTTGGGCCATTGGGGACCGTTCACATGGTACATGCCGCCCGCCGCCAACCATGCGCTGCGCGAATTTGGCATCGTGTTGTTTCTGGCCGTGGTCGGCATCGTCGCGGGGGATCGGTTCTTTGACACGCTGTTGCATGGCGACGGCATCGTGTGGATGGGCTATGGCATCCTCATCACGCTCCTGCCGCTGCTGATCGTTGGCGTCATCGCGCGGGTCTTTGGCAGGTTCAATTACCTCAGCCTCTGTGGCGTCTTGGCCGGGTCGATGACCGATCCGCCCGCCTTGGCCTTTGCCGTGTCGATGAGCAAAACCGGGGCGGCGTCAGTGGCCTATGTGTCGGTCTACCCGTTGGTGATGTTCCTGCGCATTTTGGCACCGCAGATCCTGATCTTGATCTTGGCGGGGGCAGGCGCGGGGACGTTTTAACCCGCAGCCTTTGGTTTTTGCGCAATAAAATCAATGAGGGCGGAGTGGCCGACATGGCCATGGCCCTCATTCACATGCATCTCAAAGGCACGATTTTCAATGATGTCATAGCCGTCAAAAGCTGTCGCCAACATCGCCTCGGTGTACATATTCTCCACCTTGCCGGGGCCACCCGTGCCGTAGTCGACCTGTTTGGGCGTATAGCCGTGGATCATCACCCGGCCACCGGGGGCTAGGGCGTGATCGAATTGTTGAAACAACCCGGCGCGCGCTTCTGGTCCGATGAATTGAATGTAGATCGCCACAATCAGATCAAAAGGGCGGTCCCAATCCCAATCCTCGATCCCGGCTTGATGATAGTCCACCGCAACCCCGCGCGCTTTGGCCAGAGCGCGCGCTTTGGCCAAAGCGGGCGCGGAGGGATCAAATGCCGTGACATCCAAACCCTGTTCGGCCAACCAGACCGAATTGCGGCCCTCGCCATCCGCGACGCAGAGCACGCGGGCCTTTTGGGGCAACTCCGCCAGATGACGCGGCAAAAACGCGGCGGGTTCGGTGCCAAATACATAATCCGGTCGGTCGTAACGCTGATCCCAAAAGCTCATGATACTTCTCAATCTCCATAAAAAATCCCCCGATGTTTTCACAGCGGGGGCTTCATCATTCACGTCAGACGCAACGCCTCACTTCGGCAGCGGGCCGATCATCATGACCATTTGGCGACCTTCAAGCTTTGGCATGCTTTCGATTTTGCCGATGGCTTTGGTGTCTTCTGCCACGCGTTCCAAAAGCACACGCCCCAAATCCTGGTGCGCCATCTCGCGGCCCCGGAAGCGCAACGTCACTTTGACCTTGTCGCCATTTTCAAGGAACTTGACGACATTGCGCATTTTGACTTCGTAGTCATGCACATCGGTGCCGGGACGGAATTTGACTTCCTTGATCTCGATGATCTTTTGCTTTTTGCGCGCTTCAGATTCACGTTTCTGCTGTTCATATTTGAACTTGCCGAAATCCATGATCTTACAAACCGGCGGTTCCGCGTTCGGCGAAATTTCCACGAGGTCAAGACCAGCCTCGATCGCCATTTCAAGTGCACGGGACGGTGTGACGACACCAACGTTTTCACCCTCAGCGCCGATCAGGCGGATTTCCGGCGACCGGATGCGTTCGTTGATACGAGGTCCGGTGTCACGGGTCGGCGGGGCGTTATGCGGTCTGCGGGCTATGGTAAGCTCCTATAAGTCGTTGCAATTCATGTCGCGTGAAAATAAGGCGAAACCTTGCCATATTCAAGCCAATATCGGCGTCTTCTTGCACAGAAGGCGACATGGGGCACCCATGGGGAAAAACCGGGGATCTGGCCCCTTTTCTTTGCACCTGTGTCATGTCATACGCCCATTATCCGGGAAACCATAATTCCCCGTTAATGGTGAGGACTACTCTATGACCAATCGTTTTGTAACCGGCGCGCTGATCACTGGCTTGGCCCTGTCTCTTGCAGCTTGTAAAGAAGAAGAGAAAGCGGCAGAAACCACGACCGAGAGCACCAGCTCCGTTGTTGAACAGGTCTCTGACGCAGCCGATGCAACCACCGAAGCCGCCTCTGACGCGGCTGATGCGGTGTCCGATGCGGCTGATGCCGCTGTCGACGCGGCCACGGACGCCGTTGATGCGGCCACTGACGCAGCCGAAGCAGCGGGCGAAGGCGCGGCAGACGCAGCCTCCGAAGCCGCAACCGCTGCGATGGATGCGGCTCAAAATGCAAAAGACATGGCGATCGAAGCCGCAGAAGGTGCCAAAGATATGGCAACGGATGCTGTTGAAGGCGCGAAAGATATGGTTGCCGGTGGCACGGACGAAGCCGCTGAGGCCGCCGCAGATGCCGCAGACACTGCCGCAGATGCCGTTGACACGGCAAATGAGGCGGCCGCCGACGCGGTTGAATCCGCCGCAGACACAGCAGAGGCCGCTGGCGATGCTGTTGAAACCGCGACCGACGACATGGCGACCCCTGAGGCGCTGACCGTTGAGGGCTTCGATCTTGAAAAAGCCAAAGCTCTGGTCAACGAATCGTCGCTTGACGCAACAGCCAAAGCCACCATCACCACGGCGATGGCCCAGGCGCAAAACAACCCGGAATTGCTTGGCGCAATTTTGGAAAAAGCGCGCACGCTGCTTGGCATGTAAGCCAGAGGTGATCTGATCACAGGGCCGCGCAGGGGAGACCTTGCGCGGCTTTTTAATGTCCGCTTTCTGGGTTCATGCCCATGAAAAAGCCCGCGCTCATCTCTGAGGCGGGCTTTTGCATTTGGAACGTTATGGCGTGGATCAGTCGACAAAAGCCTTTTCGACCACATATTCCTTCGGCTCGGAATTGGCACCTTCGCGCAGGCCAAAGCCATCAAGGATTTTCATGATGTCTTTGTTGAACGCCAGGTTGCCACAGACCATGCCACGGTCATTTTCCGGGCAGAGCGGTGGGATGCCGAGGTCTTCGAACACTTTGCCAGAGGCCAGATTGTCGGTGACGCGGCCCATGTGATGAAACGCTTCGCGGGTCGTCGTCGGGTAGTAGCGCAGCTTGCCGTCTTCAATCTCGGAGAGGATTTCGTCAGATTTGATATGTTCGACAAGCTGGCGACCATATTCCAACTCAGACACTTCACGGCAAGTGTGCATCAAGATGACTTCTTCAAACTTTTCATAGACTTCCGGTTCGCGCATCAAGGACGCAAAGGGCGCAATCCCGGTGCCTGTGGCGAACATCCACAACCGTTTTCCGGGCAAAAGCGCGTCCACAACGAGGGTGCCAACGGGTTTCGGTCGCAGGATGATCTCATCGCCGGGCTGGATATGTTGTAAGCGCGAGGTCAGCGGGCCGTCTTGCACCTTGATCGAATAGAATTCCAATTCCTCATCCCAAGACGGTGAGGCGATGGAATAGGCGCGCAGCAGCGGCTTTTGTTTGCCAGTCTTTGGGTCGGGATCGTTCATCAGCCCGATCATCACGAATTCGCCGGAGCGGAACCGCAGCGTTTGAGGCCGCTCGACCTTAAAGGAGAACAGGCGGTCGTTCCAATGTTTGACCTCGGTCACCTTGGCGGCGTCGGGCAGGGTGGGAACGGCTTTGGTTTTTACGTCGGCCGCGGCTTGGGGCGCTGCGGTATGGGTCGCGGATGTGTCTGTCACTGTTGTGTCTGCCACTTGCATTTGCTCGGTCATGTCTGTCTCTCGCACCGTCTTAACGGATATCGCGGATGTCTCTTTGATCCACATCAGATGAACGGGGCGAAACTCAGCCCCCTTTTGGCCCTTTACGCCCGCCCACGCAAGCGCGACTGGTAATCGCCCGCCTGCCAATCGGCGCGGGCCAGCCATTGCGCCTCGTCTTGGCGGGCGGCCAGATCGTCGGAAATCGCCACCTCGTCAAAGCCCGCGCGCCGTGCCATGGCGTATTGATCGGCAATCACATGGCCCGCTGCACGCAACCGTCCGGTAAAGCCTTTGAGCCGCAACAGCCGGGCAAGCGTAAAGCCGCGCCCATCTGAGAAGCTCGGAAAATCAATGCGGATCGCCTCCGCCCCGGCATATTGCGCGAGGGTCTCAGGGGCTGTGTCGGAAGCCAGATCAAGCCAGTCCCCGGTGAAATCCTCGGCGACAAAGCCGCTGTCTTGGATGAGTTGCGTCATGCTGCATCTCCTTTAAGCGGCACGCGCACGAATTTTCCGTCCACGAAATGGATCCCGCATTCTGTTTTCTCTTCATCGCGCCAGCGCCCGGCGCGCGGATCTTCGCCCTCTTTGACTGGTGATGTGCAGGGCGCACAGCCAATCGAAGGATAGCCTTTTGCCACCAAGGGGTGACGCGGCAGGCGGTTGTTGATCATGTAATCCTGCAAATCGCTTGGCGCCCAATAGGCCAGAGGATTGATTTTGATCCGCGTGTCCAACTCGTTTTCAAAGAAATCGAGGCTCGCGCGCGTGGCGCCCTGAAAGCGTTTGCGGCCAGTGATCCACGCGTCAAATCCCCCCAACGCCTCTTGCAGCGGTTGAGTTTTGCGCAGATCACAGCAGGCGTCCTTGTCGCTTTGATGCAGGAGGCCTTCGGGATCATGGGCGTCCAATTTGGCCCGCGACGGCCGAATGCGCCGCACATCGCGCAGATCGAGCCGCTCGATCAGGTCGAGTTGGTAGTCGATGGTTTCCTGAAACAACATCTCCGTGTCGATGAACACCACCGGCGTGTCCGGTTTCATCACCGAAATCATGTGTAACAACACCACCGACTCGGCACCAAAAGATGACACAAGTGCGATCCGCCCCAGCTCACGATCCCGCAGCGCCAGCTCCAACACCGAGGTCGCCGAATGGTGTTTGTAGCGTGCGTTCAGGCGCTCGACACGGGTGTCCACCGTGCCGAATTCCTGTTTCAAAAGCGTGGCCTCATGCGGCATTGGCTTTTTCCTCTTTGGCCGGATAGAGCGCTGCTTTGAACGGGGCCAGCCCGAGACGACGGTAGGCGGCAAGGAAGGTTTCCTCAGGCCCATCGCGCAGATCGAGATAGCACAGCAAAATGCGCTCAATCGCCGGTACGATTTCATCATAGGCAAAACCCGGCCCCGTGCGATCCCCGATCACCAAGTCTTCGGTGCCGTCGCCGCCCAGGGTGATCTGATAGTTTTCAACACCGGCGCGGTCCAACCCAAGGATGCCGATATGGCCGACGTGGTGGTGGCCACAGGCGTTGATGCAGCCGGAGATTTTGATTTTGAGCGCACCGATGTCATGTTCGAGTTTCAGCTCTTCAAACCGGGTCGCGATGCCTTGGGCGACGGGGATTGAACGGGCGGTTGCCAGCGCGCAATAATCCATGCCGGGGCAGGCGATGATGTCGCTGACCAGCCCGACATTGGCCGAGGCCAGATCAAAGGCTTTGAGGGCTGCGTGCAGCGCGGGCAGATTGGATTTATGCACATGCGGCAGGATGACGTTTTGCTCATGCGAAATGCGCAGCTCGTCATGGGCGTAATCACGGGCAATCTGCGCCAAGGCGCGCATTTGCTCTGCTGTGGCATCCCCCGGCGTTTGGCCCGGTTTTTTCAATGAGACAGTGACGATGGCGTAACCTTCGGCTTTATGCGCCGCCAAATTGGTGTCGGCCCAGGCGCGGAACACCGGGTCGGCCTCATAGGCGCGGGTATAGGCATCGACGGGTTTGTCGGCAAAGATCGGCGGCAAAAAATGCCCCTCAATCTCGCGCAGCATCTCCATGTCGATCCCACCAAAGCTCGGCTTGATCGCGGCAAAACGGTCTTCAACGCGGGCGCGGATGTCGTCGATCCCGTGTTCATGCACGGTGATTTTAATCCGGGCTTTATATTTGTTGTCGCGCCGCCCCAAAAGATTCCAAACCGACACGGTCGCTTCCAAATAGGGCAGAAGATCGTCAAAGGTCACAAACTCTTTCAAGGTCTTGCCGACCATCGGCGTACGCCCAAGCCCGCCACCGACGATGATCTCCGCGCCCAACACGCCGTCCTGACGTTTGAGCACCAGCCCGATGTCATGGGCGCGCACCACGGCGCGATCCGCCGCGGCCCCGGTGACCGCGACTTTGAATTTGCGTGGCAGGAATTGGAATTCCGGGTGATCGGACGACCATTGGCGAATGAGTTCCGCCACAGGGCGCGGATCGGCGACCTCATCGGCGGCTGCACCGGCGAAATGATCGGCGGTGACATTGCGGATGGTGTTGCCGGAGGTCTGGATCGCGTGCATTTCAACATCCGCGAGATCGGAAAGGATCGCAGGCACATCGGGCAATTTCGGCCAGTTGTATTGGATGTTTTGACGCGTGGTGAAATGTCCGTAGCCGCGATCATATTTTTCCGCGATATGGGCGAGCTGATCCATTTGATCCGGGTTCAACGTCCCGTAGGGGATCGCCACGCGCAGCATATAGGCGTGAAGTTGCAGGTAGAGCCCGTTCATCAAGCGCAGCGGGCGGAATTCCTCCTCAGAGAGGCTTCCGTCAATCCGCCGGGCGACCTGGGCGGAGAATTGCGCCACACGGTTGCGCACGAAGCTTTCGTCAAAATCGTTGTACTTATACATTTGCCGGCGCTCCTGTTTCTTGCTTGCCGTGGGGGTAGTTCGAGGGGCCTGTGCGGCGGAACTCTTCGCGGAAATGGGTCGGCTCCGGGCCATGTTTGCCCTCTGCCGCATCCGTCAGATAGGCCCCCACGACCATCCCGTCCTTTTGCGCCACGGCCAAAAGCGCCTCCGCACGCGCAGCGTCAAAGATCAATGCCGCCTCATGGAGGTCGCGCACCCAGGTGCTGCTCTCAGAGAGGTAAATCACATCCCCTTGCAAGAGTGCGTTGGCGGTGATGACTTTGGGCGTGAACGGGCGCGACATGGGACATTCCTTGCGAGACGGGTGGCGAGGGCATTGGTTTCGGCTTGCGATTTCTGTCTCTATATTTAGAACATTGTCCTAAGTTTATGCTATGGTGCGACGTCAATAAGGATGTTTGTTCCAATATGAGACCCGCGCCGGGTCGTCATTCCAAGATTGAGAGGAAAACCGAAATGCCAGTCCAACTCGACGCGATGGATCGGAAAATCCTGAGCGAACTGCAACAGGATGCCAGCCAATCTTTGGACGAAATTGCCCGAAAAGTCGGCTCGTCGAAGACGCCGGTGTGGAATCGCATCCGCAAAATGCGCGAAGGCGGCGTCATCGGTCAACAGACCGTGATCCTTGATCCGGAGAGTCTTGGGCTTGAGGCCTGTTTCTTTGTGCTGGTCAAAACCAACGCCCATGAAGCCGGGTGGCAGGAAACGTTTTTACAGGTGCTCAAACGGCGCCCCGAAGTCTTGGAGGCGCATCGTTTGGCAGGGGAGATTGATTACATCCTCAAGGTCCGGGTGAAAAACGCCAAGGCCTATGATGAGTTCTATCAGGCGCTGATCCAAGAGGTCTCAATCTACAACGTCACGGCGCTCTTATCGATGGAAGAGATCAAATCGACGACCGAACTGCCGCTCTAGTGTCATTGCAGTTTTCATTGCAGTGACAAATACTCACACGTTCCCGGTATGAGTATTTAAGCCACGGTAAAGACGTTCAGCGATTGCCAGAGCTTGTGAACATCCCGGCATCCTCGGCCGCTTTGCGCAGGGCATTGGATTTGTTGACGGTTTCCTGATACTCGCCCTCGGGATCAGAGTCGTAGACCACGCCACCGCCCGCTTGGATATAAAGCTTTTCGTCCTTCAAGACGGCCGTGCGCAGCGCGATGCACATGTCCATGTCGCCACCTGCGGAAAAGTATCCCACGCCGCCGCCATAGACGCCGCGTTTTTCCGGTTCCAACTCGTCGATGATCTCCATGGCGCGCACTTTGGGCGCGCCGGAGACGGTGCCTGCGGGCAGGCCTGCCAAGAGGGCGGAGAGCGCATCTTCGTCCTCGCGCAACTCGCCCACGACGTTGGAGACAATGTGCATGACGTGGGAATAGCGTTCGATGATGAACTCTTCGGTCGGACGCACCGTGCCGATTTTCGACACTTTGCCGGTGTCATTACGCCCCAAATCCAGCAGCATCAAATGCTCGGCCAGTTCTTTTTGATCCGAGAGCAAATCAAGCTCCAGCGCCTTGTCTTCTTCGGGTGTCGCGCCGCGTTTGCGGGTGCCCGCGATCGGTCGGATTGTGACCTCGCCGTCAAAGACGCGGACCAGAATCTCGGGCGAGGCGCCGATGATTTGAAAGCCGCCGAAGTTGAAAAAGAACATGAAAGGCGAGGGGTTGGTGCGGCGCAACGAACGGTAAAGCGAGAAGGGCGGCAGCGGGAAATCCTGGGTCCAGCGCTGCGCGGGCACGACTTGAAAAATGTCACCGGCAGTGATGTAGTCTTTCGCCTTTTCAACGGCTTGTTTGTAGCCCTCATGGGTGAAATTCGACACCGGAGCGGGGGCTGCAAAGCTTTCGCCCAGATCGTGGCTGGTCTCAGACGGCGCGCGTTCGAGATCGCGCAGCGCATCCATCACCCGTTCGGCGGCCTGCGCATAGGCGGCTTTGGCGGATTGGCCTGTGCCGACCCAAGCGGGCGACACCACGGTGACCTCGCCTTTGACCCCGTCCAGCACGGCCACCACAGAGGGGCGCATCAACACCGCATCGGGCAGGCCGATCGGGTCGGGGTTCACATTGGGCAGATGTTCGACCAGACGGATCATGTCATAGCCGAGATAGCCGAAAAGACCGGCTGCGGAAGCTGGCAATTCGGCGGGCATGTCGATTTTGCTCTCCGCGATCAGCGCCCGTAGCGAGGCCAGAGGATCGAGGTCCGACGTGGTGTAGCTGTCGGGGTCGAAGCGCGCATTGCGGTTGAGCGCGGCAGTCGTGCCATCGCATTTCCAGATCAGATCGGGTTTCAAGCCGATGATGGAATAGCGCCCGCGCACCTCGCCGCCGGTGACTGATTCAAGGATGAAACTGTCGGTGCGCGCGCCCGCGAGTTTGAGCATGATCGACACGGGCGTGTCGAGATCGGCGGCCACTTTGGCGTACACCACCTGATTGAGCCCGGCGTCATAGGCGGCCTCGAAGGTGGAGAAGGCGGGGATAAGCGTGGCCATGTCTGTCGTCTTTCTCGTCTGTCTGCCCGCCGTCTTAGGATCAAACGGCGCTTATTGGATTTGGCTGTGCACTGCGGTCAGGGCGGGTTCATTGACAGTTACGCCGTCGCGCAGGCGCAGCGCATTGGAGAAGGCGGCAATCACGTCTTGCGCCGCGCCTTGGGCGGCGGAGGTGATGTAGCCATCGGCAATGGCACTGTTTTCGTCGGTTTTGGCGGGGGCATCGACCTTGTCGATTTTGGCAATGACAACACGGCCTTGGCCGGGGATCAAGGTGGTGCCGCCAAGTGTCAGACCGGGGGCAAACACTGCGTCGATAAAGCCTGTGGGCATGGAGGCGATGTTGCCCTGACGGGTGATCGCTTCAAAGCTCTCGGACTCCAGACCCAGTTCGGTGATCGGGGTGCCCGCCGCCACATCGGTTTCAAGCGCTTCGGCGCGGGTGGTCAAAAGCGTCGAGATGGCATCGCGCTCCCAATCGGCAGAGACCTGATCACGGACCTCGTCGAGCGGACGCACAGCGGAGGGGACAATCGCGTCCAGACGCATGGCAAACACGCCACCATCGCCCAGTTCCATGATCGCCGGGTAGTCGTCGGGGCTCAGCGTTGCAACCGCGTCTTTGAAGGCGGTATAGGCGGCAATCCCGCCTTCGCTTTCGGGGGTCCAATCCATCGTGCCCAGCTCCATCTGCGTGGCCTCGGCCAGATCTTCAAGCGTCATGCCCCCGGCCAGATCATTGTCAAAGGTTTCGATCTGATCGGCAATCAGGCGCGCCGCCGCGTCTGCGGCCATTTCCACCGCCAAATCATCGCGCGCCTCTTCAAAGGAAATCTCGGTCCCGGCCAATGTGCCGTTGACCCGGTACAATGCCGGACCCAGATCGGACATCACGGGGCCGACAACGCCGGTGCCCTCAAGGGCAAACACAAGGGTGGCGGCAGCCGAGGACAGATCATCGGCGGAAACATCGCCCATATCGACGTCGATCAAATCAAGGCCGCGGGTGGTGACTTCATCCTCAAAGGAGGTTTCACCTGCAGTGATGCGTTCAGCCGCGGCTTTGGCATCCTCTTCCGTGCCATAGACCAGACGCTCGACAAGGCGGCGTTCGGGTTGGACATAGGAGGCGATATTGTCGTTATAGAGCTTGCGCAGGGCGGTTTCATCCAGCTCAACCTCATCGGTCAGCATCGCAGGCGTCAACCACGCATAGGTGACTTTGCGGGCCTCGGGCGCGGTATAGGCGTCCGGGTGGGCGTCATACCAGGCCTGGATGTCGGCATCAGAGGCAATCGGTGTGCCGGTCTCAAGGTCAGCAACTGTGAGGGTCGCGACCGAAATGGTGCGCCGTTCGCCAAGCCAATCGACCACGACCTGCCCATAGGAGGGCGGCATGGTGATGCCAGTGGCCAAAGCGCCGGTGAGAATGGCGCGCGCCGCATCTTTGCGCAGGCCTGCCTCGAAGGTTTTGCCATCGAGATTGTTGCGCGCCAGCATGTCTTTGTAGGTTTCGGTGCTGAATGTGCCGTCAAACCCTTTGAACGCATCCATCGCCAAAAGCTCCCGGCGCACCGCATCATCTCCGACCGAAATGCCGATTTTCGCGGTTTCATTGTCAAGCGCGGCCTGATCCAACAATTGGCCCAACACTTGTTGCGACAAACCAAAAGACAGGGCTTGCTGCACAGTGATGTCTTGGCCGGTCTGGCTTTCGATTGCGCGAATTTGGCTTTGCAGCGCATTGGCATAGGCGGTGGGCGTGATGTCTTCATCGCCAACACGGGCCACACGGGTGACGCCGCCGCCGAAATTTGCGGTGCCAAATCCACCCAGGCCGATGATCAGGAGGCCCAAAATCCCCCAAACCACCATTTTCGTGCCAGATTGCTTACCGGTGCCCTTGCCGTGCGCCATATGCCTTTTTCTCCCTTAAAGGTTGGCAAAGTGTCTAGGCGCTCGCGACAGGCTTCGCAAGCCGGATCACAATGAAATTTACCGTCATTTAGGGCGCAATTTGGGCCAGTCTTGTGAAAAGGTCGTGAATGCCGTCACGGTCGATATTGGCAAAGGCGATGCGCAATTGGCGTTCGGCGCGCGCGTCGCCTTCGGGCATGAAGCTGGCACCGGGCAGCAACAGGATCGACGCGTGTTTGACCAGCCAAGGCGCAAGCTCAGAGGAGGGCATCGCAAACGGGTGTTCGACATAGGCGAAGAAGGCGCCACATCCCAAGAGGTTCCAGCCCTTCGCCGCAAGCGTCGGGAAGCCTTCGTAAATCGCGGCGCGGCGGTCGAGAATCTCGGCGCGTTCACCCGCGACCCATTGGCTGAGGTTCTGCATGCCCCAAAGCGCTGCACGCTGGCCGATTTGATTGGGGCAAATCGCGACGGTGTCGAGGTATTTTTCGACCTGAGTCAGGCGGTCTGGTGAGGCAATCAGCGCGCCAACGCGGTGGCCGGTCAGGCGAAAGGCTTTGGAGAAAGAATAGAGATGCACCAAAGTGTCGTGCCAATCGGGTTGGCGGAACAGGTGATGCGGCACCTCTGAGCGGCTGTCAAAATCGCGATAGGTCTCATCGAGCACCAAAGATATGCGATGTTCGCGGGCGAGGGCGTAGAATTTGGTCAGCAACTCGGCCGGGTATTCGACGCCGCCGGGATTGTTGGGGGTGATCAACACGATGGCGCGGGTGCGCGGGGTGATCAGCCGGGCAGCAGCCTCCAAATCCGGCAAAAGGTCGTCGCCTGTGGCCAGGGGCACGGCATGGACCCCCGACATATCGCACCACATTTTATGATTGAAATACCATGGCGTTGGCAGAATGACCTCATCGCCCGGCGCCGCGATGGTCGACATGACGGCGGTGAAGGCCTGATTGCAGCCGGAGGTGATGGCGACCTCTGAAGCCTCGATTTTGGCGTGATAGGCGGCGGACCATTGGTTGGCAATTTCGGAGCGCAGCGCCGGCAGGCCCAACACGGGCCCGTAAATATGCGCCTCAATATCCTCAACCGCCATCCTCGCGATCTCCTTGCGCAGCGCCAACGGGGGGGCGGCGATGGGGGCGGCTTGCGAGACGTTGATCAGCGGGCGATCTGCGGGAAAGCTGACGCCCTCGACCCACTCTTTGGCTGCAATGATCGGCGAACGAAAGGTGCGGGACATTGGGGCGGCGAGGGGCAGGGGTAGAGGCATCGCGGGGTCTCCTGAGCGAGGGCTGTGAGCAGGTCAAAGCTAGGCAGGTTCCAAACGCACTGCAATTGCAGAAACGCTCACAGCTGAGTGAGCGTGATCGGGGCGCGGGCATGGCGTGTTATCTTTATGACCCCAAATGCGACAAGGCGCTGAAAAAAAAGGCTTTCACCAAGGCGTGATGCAAAGAATAGGGGGGATTCATCCGCCATTAATCAAATCGCCCTTTTGATTGTTTCAATGGAGGCAGAGAGCCCCATGTGAAAAAGCATGTGAATAAGGCGGCAACGCCAAGGGCCGAATGAGGTCAATGTCGAAAAGGTGAGGTTTGCCCTATGGAGCAGATGAAAAATCAGGCGCTGATTGCGGATTTAAAGGCGGCGCTTTTGACCGCCCAAGAAGGCGAAGCGGTGCAGGCGGAGGCGATGACGGATCACATCCGCGAGCGGTCCTACGAGGTCGAACTGCGGTTGGCGGGGTATATGATCCGGTCCGCCTGCGGCGCGATTGATGGGGTCTTGCGCAGCATGGACTTTGACAACAGCGTGGCATTCGCTGTGCATGAGATCGAAAAGCTGGAGCGCGTGGTGCGCCAGCTTTCCCCTCAACCCTACGCGGCGTGAGTTTGGCCCGCGTGAGTTTGGGCTAAGCCTTAGTCTCGGCCGCGGTAAGGCTGAACATATTGCAGGGCCATATCCCATGGGAAGAAAATCCAGGTGTCTTGCGACACTTCGGTGATGAACGTGTCAACCTGTGGCCGCCCTGCGGGTTTGGCGTAAACGGTGGCGAACTGTGCGTTCGGATAGAGTTCGCGCACCAGCTTTAGGGTTTTGCCACTGTCCACCAGATCGTCGATGATCAAAATCCCGGTGCCATCGCCCATGATATCCTTGTCGGGGGCTTTCAACACCACTGCTTCGGATTGGTCTTGGTGATCGTAGGATTTGACCGAGATCGTGTCGACCGTGCGAATGTCCAATTCGCGTGCGATGATCATCGCCGGAGCCATGCCGCCACGGGTGATTGCCACAACGGCACGCCATGCACCATCGTCCGGCCCCTTGCCATCCAACCGCCACGCCAGCGCCCGGCTGTCGCGATGGATCTGGTCCCAGCTGATGTGAAACCCTTTTTCATGCGGCAAGCGATCGGACATTTCAAAATCCTTTGATGAGGACGGTGTTGATGGGGTCGTGTTCAAGTTGGCGCCTTTTTTGCCGCGAAAATCGCGCCACCACAATCTCTTACAGCGGGGTTTCTTAAAAAACTGCGAAAAAGATCGGGGAATCCTGTCGTCATATACCCGGGTGCAATGCGAAACGGAGGCCGAAGCCCTCGTTTTACCATTTGTCTTTATGTCGGCGGTTTAGCCTTTGGTGATGTCCGGCGCGTCCACCGCCTTCATCCCAACCACATGATAGCCGGCATCAACGTGGTGGGTTTCGCCGGTGACGCCCGAAGACAGGTCCGACAAGAGGTAAAGCGCGGAGCCGCCGACATCATCAATGGTCACATTGCGGCGCAGCGGCGAATTGTATTCGTTCCACTTCATAATGTAGCGGAAATCGCCAATGCCCGAGGCGGCCAGCGTTTTGATCGGCCCGGCGGAGATCGAATTGACCCGGATGCCGTCTTTGCCCAAATCTTCGGCCAGATAGCGCACGGAGGCCTCAAGCGCGGCCTTGGCCACACCCATGACATTGTAATGCGGCATCACGCGCTCGGCGCCGTAATAGGTCATGGTCAACATCGACCCGCCATCCACCATCAGTTTCGCGGCGCGTTGGGCCACGGCGGTGAAGGAATAGACGGAAATGTCCATGGTCAGGTTGAAATTGGCGCGGGTGGTGTCGACGTAGCGGCCGCGCAATTCGGCTTTGTCGGAAAAGCCAATGGCGTGGACGATGAAATCCATCTTGCCCCATTTCGCCTCGATGGCGGCAAACAACGCATCAACCGAGGCTTCGTCCGAAACATCGCATTCGACGACGAAATCCGAGCCCAACCGTTCAGCCAGCGGGTCGACTCGCTTTTTCAACTGTTCGCCTTGATAGGAAAAGCACAGCTCGGCGCCATGGTCCGCCAAGGCTTGTGCGATGCCCCAGGCGATCGACTTGTCATTGGCAAGCCCCATGATCAGGCCCCGCTTTCCATCCATCAGTTTGGTCATATTTGGCCCTCACCTGTATAGAATTCATGTTGGAAAGTGCTTTAGGGCTTTTGCGCAAACCTAGCAAGTCTGGGGGGAGTAAATTCGTGACGCGGCGTCAAAATCTGCCCAAGATGATTCAGGGTATGTTTTGGTGCGCCTTGTTGTGCCGCTCACAAAGGGCTATCCACGAGGCAAACAGGAGGTGAGCCATGGTGTCGCGTAAAGGTATTTTTGCAGGGGACGATCCGTTCGAGATTGCCCGCCAATGGCTCAAATCGGCTGAGGCAACAGAGGTCAATGACCCCAATGCCATCGCCTTGGCCACGGTCGATTCCGATGGGTTGCCGAATGCGCGCATGGTGTTGCTCAAAGATATCGCGGATGATGCGTTCGTGTTTTTCACCAATTATGAAAGCGCCAAGGGCCAGGAAATCGAGAGTTCTGGCAAGGCCGCTTTTGTCATGCATTGGAAAAGTTTGCGTCGACAAGTTCGTGTGCGCGGCCTGGTGACACGCGAAAGTGACGCCGCCTCTGACGCCTATTATTCATCGCGGGCCTTGGGGTCGCGGATCGGGGCTTGGGCGTCAAAACAGTCGCGGCCTCTGGCGTCCAAAACGGCGCTGATGGAAGCGGTGGCCAAAGCGGGGCTGAAACACGGGCCAAATCCGAAACGTCCCCCATTTTGGGGCGGTTACCGGATCACCCCGCTTGAAATCGAGTTTTGGGCCGATGGCGAGTTTCGCCTTCACGACCGATTTAAATGGACCCGTGCGACTGTGACGGAGGCTTGGACGATTGAGCGTCTAAATCCCTGATAAGACGGCGGGTTGACCTAACGGCAATCATGCAATTGATCAAAAAGACAGGTCAAGCAGGTCTTGAACCTTTGTCTTCTTTGACGCAGGGTCTGCCGCAGGGATGAGGGGCGAAAGCCCCGCTAATTGCGGGTTGGTGCGTAGGCGCCGCCCCTTTTGAGTGTGGAAATATGAACGATACAGGCTTGGAAAAGGTTGTATCGGGCCATGTCAAATGGTTCGATCCAACGCGTGGTTTTGGTTTTGTGGTCTCCGACGAAGGTGGCCCTGATATTTTGTTGCACGCAAATGTATTGCGCAATTTCGGCCAAAGTTCAGTTGCAGATGCCGCCTTGATCCGCTTGTCGGTGCAAGAAACCGATCGTGGGGTTCAGGCGATTGAGGTTTTGGGGATTGAACCCCCGGTTCAGTCCGATGGCCCGATGCTTGAAGATCTCGAACAGGTGGACGGGGGCGGACTTGATCTGCCGTTGGAACCGGCGCGGGTGAAGTGGTTCGATAAGGGCAAGGGCTTTGGCTTTGCCAATGTGTTTGGTCGCCCCGAAGATGTGTTCGTGCATATCGAGGTGCTGCGCCGCTCCGGTCTTGCCGATCTGATGCCCGGTGAGGCCATTGGCCTTCGGGTGATCGAGGGGCGGCGGGGCCGCATGGCGGCGCATGTGACGGCCTGGGATCATGCAGTGGAAGAGGCGCATGCAGAGACATTGGACAGTGATTCCTAATCAATGTGCGACCTTATCTAAGGTTGCGGTGTGCCTTTGTGTGATGGCGCTTTCGGGTGCGGCACAGGCGCAGGCGACACCTGCTTCTTCCTCTCAGGCCTGTCGTATGGATGAGGTGGTTTTATCCGGTCCCTCGGTTTCGGCGCGCTTTAGCGTCGAGCTGGCCGATGATGCTGGCGAGCGTGCGCTGGGCTTGATGAACCGGCCTGAGATGGCGCAGTCTCACGGCATGCTCTTTGTGTATGACACATCGGGTCCCGTGGCGTTTTGGATGGCCAATACGCTGATCCCTCTGGATATGATCTTTGTTGATCGTCGGGGCGTGATCACAAAGGTGCATGAGCGCGCCGTGCCGTTGGATCGCACACCGATCTCAGGTGGAAACGCGGTCTTTGCTGTGCTTGAGATCAATGGCGGGCTGGCTGGCGCGATGGGGATCTCGGTGGGGGATGTTTTGCGTCATCCGGCCTTTGGGCCAGAGGCCGCAGATCCCTGTGACTGAGTGCGGAATGAATAAAGGTTTCACTTTGCGCAGAAAACGTCTTTTCATCGGGCGCAGAGCAGGGTAGGAACCGCAGCACGGTCGGGGCGTGGCGCAGCCTGGTAGCGCACCTGTTTTGGGTACAGGGGGTCGGAAGTTCGAATCTTCTCGCCCCGACCATTTTTCTCAGAGAGACATCGCTCATTGCGGCGCTATTGCGGCATGAACGGTTTTGGTGAGAGTTTGGGGCGCATCTGCGCTCCTTTTTCGTTAAAGCGTCACGCCTTTAATCTGAGACTGGAAAGCATGATGCTTTAGGCGCCCTTTGTTCATGCGCCGCGCCTCTGCAACGGTTGTGGTCGATCTCTCCACCTTTGCATGATGTGCCGAGAAATTTGATTCGAATGCTGTCTGGCGGCGAAGTTTCAACCTAACGATGATTTGAGATGGGAAGTGACCCGTTAAAGCTGTATATTTCCCTTGAAATTCTCATGAATGACCTCTTTCTGCGCCTGCGAAGAGGTCGGGTGAGCACAATATGTTGTGTGCCGACCGTTTGGGGAAATTGCTCAGGCTGAGTGCGCCTGACTATTTTTTTTGCACCGGTCACTTATCCACAATTGCTCGCGCAATTGGTTAACGTATTTGGCGAAACCTATGGGAAACAAAGGAAAATTTATTAACGCCGGAATATTCGAATCGCGCCCGCCTGTGGGCAATTTTCGTCAACCGATTTTTTGGTTTACGAAGCCTTAAAATGACATTGACCTGAGGGGCAAACACGCTGCACATTGTGTGAGCTGGTTGACGGAACACTACATTTAGTTGTTGTCAGGCGGTGAGGGACAAGAGTCGCGGGGAAGAGATCCAACGAGTGACCGCCGGGGAACCGATCTGAAACCGGCGTTTTAGGTAGGGAATTGCGGATTATTTCGTTTGATCGACCACCAAGACCAGACCGAAGACATGAGAGACTCACCTGACAGACCGAACGCGATGCGCGGCTTCGGAGTGAGGAGAATTTTGCTCTGCGGTCGCGATGTCGCTCACTGGCTTAAACACAAGATGTAGATGGGCATGCGGCGGGCGATGAGTTGAGACATGCGGCGGATTTGAATCTGTGTTCGAAGCCACCGCGGATCTGAAAAGCAACGGGCTTTGACGGGCTGAATCAGGTTGAGGCCTGATAAAATGAGGCGGGCATAAGATGAAAATCGAACGTAAATTCACCAAAGTAGGCCAAGACGCATATGCGGAGTTGGAATTCACCACCACCACCTCCGAGATTCGCAATCCGGACGGCACCGTGGTGTTTAAACTTGATGATTGTGAAATCCCGGCGCGGTGGTCGCAGGTGGCATCCGATGTCATCGCTCAAAAATATTTCCGCAAGGCCGGTGTCCCGGCCGCGTTGAAAAAAGTCCGTGAAAAGGGCGTTCCGTCGTTTTTGTGGCGCTCCGTTCCCGACGAAGAGGCGTTGGCGAAACTGCCTGAGGACGCGCGCTTTGGCGGCGAGACCTCGGCAAAACAAGTGTTCGACCGTCTGGCGGGGGCTTGGGCCTATTGGGGCTGGAAGGGTGGTTATTTCACCTCTGAGGACGACGCCCGCGCCTATTACGATGACATGCGCTTTACCTTGGCGGCGCAAATGGGCGCGCCGAACAGCCCGCAGTGGTTCAACACCGGTCTGCATTGGGCTTACGGCATCGACGGTCCGGGGCAGGGGCACTATTATGTCGATTACAAATCCGGGGAGCTGACCCGTTCGAGTTCCGCCTATGAGCACCCGCAGCCCCATGCCTGTTTCATCCAATCGGTGAAAGACGATTTGGTGTCTGATGGCGGCATCATGGACCTTTGGGTCCGCGAGGCGCGGCTGTTCAAATACGGCTCCGGCACGGGCACCAATTTCTCGTCCCTGCGCGCCGCCAACGAAGCGCTGTCGGGCGGTGGCAAATCCTCCGGCTTGATGGGGTTCCTCAAAATCGGTGACCGGGCCGCCGGTGCGATCAAATCGGGCGGCACCACGCGCCGTGCCGCGAAAATGGTGATCTGTGACATGGATCACCCGGATATCGAAGAATTCATCAACTGGAAGGTGATCGAAGAGCAAAAAGTGGCGTCCATCGTCGCAGGCTCCAAGATGCACGAACGTCAGTTGAACCAGATTTTTGACGCCATTGGCACATGGGATGGCAAAGAGGACGACGCGTTCGATCCGTCCATAAACGCAGCCCTGAAAGCGGCGATCAAATCCGCCAAACAGGTCTGCATCCCGGAAACCTACGTCAAGCGGGTGTTGGATTACGCGAAACAGGGTTATGCCTCGATCGAATTCCCGACCTATGACACCGATTGGGACTCCGAGGCCTACGCCTCTGTGTCGGGCCAAAACTCCAACAACTCCGTGCGCGTCACCGATGCGTTCCTCAAGGCCGTCAAAGACGACGCCGAATGGGAGCTGTTGCGCCGCACCGATGGCAAGGTCGCCAAGACCGTCAACGCTCGCGATCTGTGGCAAGACGTCGGTCACGCCGCATGGGCCTGTGCCGATCCGGGCATTCAGTTCCACGACACGATCAACGCCTGGCACACCTGCCCGGAAGACGGTCAAATCCGCGGCTCGAACCCCTGTTCCGAATATATGTTCCTCGATGACACGGCGTGTAACTTGGCCTCGATGAACCTTCTGACCTTCCTCAAAGACGGTCGTTTTGACGCCGAAGCCTATATGCATGCGACTCGGATCTGGACGCTGACGCTTGAGATTTCGGTGATGATGGCGCAGTTCCCGTCAAAAGAAATCGCGCAGCGCTCCTATGACTTCCGCACGCTGGGTCTTGGCTATGCCAACATCGGCGGGTTGTTGATGAACATGGGCTTTGGTTATGACTCGGACGAGGGCCGGGCATTGGCGGGCGCTTTGACCGCGATCATGACTGGCGTGTCCTATGCCACATCCGCCGAAATCGCCGGCGAATTGGGCGCGTTCTCGCGCTATGAGGCCAACCGCGACCACATGCTGCGCGTCATTCGCAACCACCGCACCGCCGCCTATGGCAAATCCACCGGCTACGAAGCCCTTGAGGTCAAACCGGTGGCATTGGATCATGCCCATTGCCCGGATGCGCATTTGGTCGAACTGGCCAAAACCGCATGGGATGAGGCGCTGAGCCTTGGCGAGAAAAACGGCTTTCGCAATGCACAGGTTTCCGTGATCGCGCCGACCGGCACCATCGGTTTGGTGATGGATTGCGACACCACCGGGATCGAGCCGGATTTCGCGCTGGTGAAATTCAAGAAACTCGCGGGCGGCGGCTATTTCAAAATCATCAATCGCTCGGTGCCTGCAGCATTGGAAAAACTCGGCTACCCCTCAAACGAGATCGAAGAGATTATCTCCTATGCGGTCGGCCATGGGTCCATCGGCAATGCGCCGGGGATCAACCACACCGCGCTGATCGGCCACGGCTTTGGCGCGGCTCAGATCGAGAAAATCGAAGCCGCGCTGCCCTCCGCTTTCGACATTCGCTTTGTGTTCAACCAATGGACGCTGGGCGAAGATTTCTGCACCGGCACTTTGGGCATTCCGAAGGCCAAGCTCAACGATCCGTCCTTTGATTTGCTGCGTTCCCTGGGCTTTACCAAGGCCGACATCGACGCCGCCAATGATCACGTTTGCGGCACGATGACGCTCGAAGGCGCGCCTTTCCTCAAAGAAGAGCACTATTCGGTGTTCGATTGCGCCAATGCCTGTGGCAAAAAGGGCAAGCGTTATCTGTCGGTCAACAGCCATATCACCATGATGGCCGCGGCACAGTCGTTTATCTCCGGCGCGATTTCCAAAACCATCAACATGCCGAACGACGCCACCATCGAGGATTGCCTGGCCTCCTATGAGCTGTCCTGGTCTTTGGGGGTGAAAGCCAATGCGCTTTACCGCGATGGCTCGAAACTGTCGCAGCCTCTGGCGAGCGCTTTGATCGACGATGATGACGAGGCCGAGGAAATCCTCGCCACTGGCACGCCGCAGGAAAAAGCCGCCGTTCTGGCCGAGAAGATCGTTGAAAAGGTGATCATCAAAGAAGTGGCGCGGGGCCGTGAAAAACTTCCCAGCCGTCGCAAAGGCTACACCCAGAAATCGGTCGTCGGCGGGCACAAGGTCTATTTGCGCACTGGCGAATATGAGGATGGCACCCTGGGTGAGATTTTCATCGACATGCACAAAGAGGGTGCTGGCTTCCGGGCGATGATGAACAATTTCGCCATCGCAATCTCGGTCGGTCTGCAATACGGTGTGCCGCTCGAAGAGTTTGTCGATGCCTTCACCTTCACCAAATTCGAGCCCTCGGGCATGGTGCAGGGCAATGACTCGATCAAAAACGCCACGTCGATCCTGGATTACATCTTCCGCGAATTGGCCGTGTCCTATCTGGACCGTACCGATTTGGCCCATGTGAAACCGGCGGGTCATGCCTTTGACGATCTGGGGCGCGGCGAAGAAGAGGGCGTGGCCAATGTGCAAAAGCCGTCTGAGGCCGCCTCTGCCAAATCCATCGAAGTGCTGAAACAAATCTCTTCGACCGGCTATCTGCGCAAACGGATGCCGCAGGAATTGATCGTGCTTCAGGGCGGGATGCAAAGCGGGGTTGTGGCGCTTGACAGCTCGATTGACGCCGATGTCGCTCTGCAAACGCTGGTGTCTGAGGTCAAACAAACCTCTGTCAAGGTGGAGACGGCGCTGTCTTCTGGCTCGGTGTCGATGGACGCGCGCACCAAGGCGAAAATGCAGGGCTACGAGGGCGATCCCTGTGGCGAATGCGGCAACTACACCCTGGTGCGCAACGGCACCTGCATGAAATGCAACACCTGCGGCGGCACGTCGGGCTGTAGCTGAGGGGCATGAGACAGATGGATATTGTCAGATTTCAAAATTTCTTACGAAATTTCGAAATACGTCGAAAACTGAATGCGGGCTGAGTTTATGAAAGTGTCAAAAGTATCAATGCCTTGCTTTGACTTGGAGATGAAATGAGCTTTGTTTTCGATATCGCGGGACATCTCTGCGCGGCAGATCACGTGCGTATGCGCGGAAATACGATCGAAGCGGAGTTTGAGCAAAACGTATTGGGCGCTTTGGCGGATGCTTTTGACCGTTCGCATAAAGTGTCCGTGCTCAGCATGCCATCTCTCAGGGTCACCTATTCGGTGCAGGACTATCGGTCCGATGGGCACGGTGGGTGTCGCGCAACGTTTTCTGTCAACAGCTCCGAAGGGCGGGTGCTGCATTAAGGGACGTGGATAACAGTTTTCTGGAGCGGATGCGTTCGCTCCCGACGCGGGTCAGGCCGCAGGCAAATAATCTACCGGGCGGTATCAATAGTGAGCCTGATCAGCGAACCTCAGGGGGGCCAATTGGTCCCCCATTTTTCTTTTGGACAGTGTGGTTGATAGAAATCACGCCGGACACGTGTATAGATAGACGGACAAGGCGCGTTTCCGTCAAGGATCCGGGACGGATCATCGTCTTGCATCAACCATTTCCAGCCACAGCGGAGGTGATCGCGGGCCTTGCGTGGCGGAGGAGGGGAGAGCGATTTGATCTGAAACGCCGGGGCGAGTTTTCCGATGTCGTGCAGAAAGGCGAGCGCGCCGAGGCAGGAGATCTGCTCCTGCGTCAAGGCCTGCGCAGTTGCGCGATTCGCTTTGGTTCTGAATGTGGGAAGATCGAGCAGCGCCATGACAGTGGCCGCGACATCCGCACTATGGTGTGCAAGATGATGAAACGCTTCAAGTGGAAGGTCGGTTTTTCCCCACGGATGCATTTTATAAATTTTATCTCAAATTGTTCAACTGTTAGCTAAACAGTTGGCATTAACAATCGCAAGGATTTTGAAATTGTATCAGGAAATCGGAGAGTGAGTTGGGGTGCCACCTGAACCTTCAAGGGGATACGAGAATGGTGAAGTGCAGGAATTTTTCAGATCAGTTTAAGGCCAATCTGAGAAGTCCGGAAATCTGATTGCATCTAAGTGGAAAAAGATTTTCAATCTCCATATGAATGAAACGGGCAAATCATCTTTTCTTGGAGCGGTGCGGGAAAATCTTTCTCGAATGCCGCCGACGGAACGCCGCCTCGCAGAATTCCTCCTGAATTTTCCCGGGGAACTGGCGAGCTATAATGCGTCAGAGTTGGCAAAGCTGGCGAATGTGTCGAACGCAACTGTGTCCCGTTTTGTTCAAAGGCTCGGTTACACGAGTTATGAAGATGCGCGCCATCATGTGCGGAACGAGCAGAGCACCGGGGCTGCGATTTATCTTTCTGGAACGAAAGAGGATACAGCTTCTGACCTGGTCGATCTACATTTCGCTCAAGGAGCGCGAAATTTGACGGACACGGGCAAGACCATGTCCAGTACAGAGATAGATGAGATCGCAGATGCTATTCTGGCCGCGCGTCGCGTCGCTCTTTTCGGGTTTCGGAGCAGTCAGGCTTTCGCCAGCTATTTGCATTGGCAAATGTTGCAGGTCGTCGACAGCAGCCGCTTGTTACCACAACCGGGCCAAACGCTTGCCGAGGAAATCGCGAGTTTCACCGAAGAGGACTGCGTTCTGTTTTTCGCGCTGCCCCGGCGCATTCGCGACAATGACCTGATCCTCGAACACATTCGCAAGTCCGGAGCGAAACTGCTTTATATTACAGATGACAAAATGCCCCCGCATTCCGGGGTCACATGGCATCTGCGCTGCCGGATCGCGGCGCCGGGGCAGTTGTTCAATCATGTGAGCGTCATTGGGCTGTGCCATCTCTTGGCGACTCGTGTGATCGAGCGCGCAGGCACACCGGCCCGCAAGCGCCTGTCCTACATCGAAGCCCTCCACGATTCGCTCAACGAGCTTTAAAGCGCCCATCCTCTAAGCGTTTCGCCCAAATTTCATGCGCCAAGCGGGGTGTTTCCTGCTGTGCTGGGTTGAAAAATAATTTTCATAATCTTTGCGTAAGAAAATTATTGACCAAATTTTTTCAGAAAATACGTTGATGAAAAGCTTCAATCAGACAGAACTCACACCCCGAACACGAGGAAGACCATGAAAAATCCTATCCCCCGCGCGTCAGGACCTCTGCCTTCTCTGAAATCCATGCTGAGGCTCTCACTGGCTGCGGCCGCACTTTCTATCGGGCTGTCCGGCGCAGCACTGGCCGAAGGCTCGCTGCGCATCGCGATGACCTCCTCCGATGTGCCGCTTCCGAACGGCCAGACAGATCAGGGCGCGGAAGGCATGCGCTTTATGGGCTATCAGGTGTTCGAGGCGCTCGTTGCCTATGACCTGTCCTCGGCCGACAAACCTGTGACGTTGATCCCCGGCCTCGCGTCCGAGTGGTCGGTCGATCCCGAAGATCAAACCAAATGGACTTTCACACTCCGCGAAGGTGTCACCTTCCATGACGGATCTGCCTTCGACGCCCATGCCGTCGTCTGGAACTTTGACAAAATCCTGAACCCCGATGCGGCGCAATATGACGAAAAGCAATCGGCACAGGGCAGGGGCCGCATCCCGACCGTCGCGAGCTACCGTGCGGTGGATGATATGACCTTCGAGATCACTACAACCGCGCCGGATGCGCTGATCCCCTATCAGATTGCGTGGATCGTGATGTCCTCTCCTGCCGCCTATGAGGCTGCCGGAAGCTGGGATGCTTTCCTGCAATCGCCCGCCGGCACTG
This sequence comes from Roseobacter sp. TSBP12, assembly GCF_009129705.1. Lineage (NCBI taxonomy): Bacteria > Pseudomonadati > Pseudomonadota > Alphaproteobacteria > Rhodobacterales > Roseobacteraceae > Roseobacter > Roseobacter sp. TSBP12. The sequence goes on along the minus strand of NZ_PYIB01000001.1, from coordinate 76,291 downwards.
GGCCGTTCAAGGTGTCGGAATATGTGCCCCGCGAACGCGCCGTGTTGGTGCCATATGATGGCTACTGGAACGAAGATCGCAAATCCGATCTCGACGAATTGGTTTTGATGCCGGCGCCCGATCCCTCCGCGCGCGTCGCCGCGCTGCGCTCGGGTCAGGTCGACTGGATCGAAGCTCCGCCGCCGGATGCGCTCGATAGCCTCAAAGCCGCAGGTTTTACTATCTCCTCGAACGTCTACCCGCATGTCTGGCCGTGGCATTTCTCCATGCTCGATGGCTCGCCCTGGGCCGATGAACGTATCCGCAAGGCCGCGAACCTCGCCATCGACCGCGAAGGGATGAAGGTGCTTTTGGGCGGCATGATGGTGCCTGCGAAAGGCATGGTGCCGGAAACCAGCGACTGGTTCGGCACGCCTGAGTTCGAGGTCAAATACGATCCCGAGGCGGCCATCGCCCTGATGATGGAGGCAGGCTACGGCCCGGACAACCGGCTCAAGGTCAAAGCGATCATCTCGCCTGCGGGCTCCGGCCAGATGCAGCCCATGTTGATGAACGAGCTGATCCAACAGAACCTCGCCGCCATCGGTATCGACGTGGAATTCGATGTGCGCGACTGGAACGCGCTTCTGGCGAACTGGCGGGCCGGGGCGAAAGATGCCTCGACCGACGGCGCGCAGTCCACGAACAGCTCCTACTTTAGCCAAGATCCGTTCACCTCTCTGATGCGGCACATCGACAGCCGTTTGGTTGCGCCGAAGGGCACGAACTGGGGCTATTACAGCAACCCGGAAGCCGATGCGCTGATCGACCAGATCCGCACCACCTTCGACCCGGCAGAACAGCTTGAGGCCATTCAGGCGCTGCATGAGCTTTATGTGAACGACGCGCTGTTCCTGTTCGTGGCCCATGATGTCGCGCCGCGCGCCATGGCGCCCGAGGTCCAAGGCTTTGTTCAGGCTCAGAACTGGTTCCAGGACCTCACCCCTGTGACCATCGAAGAGTAACGCGACAGCCCCGGAGGACTGGCCCATGTTGGGATACATACTGAAACGACTGCTCTATGCCGTGCCCGTCACGCTGGCGGTCAGCATCATCTGTTTCTCTCTGGTTCAGCTTGCTCCGGGGGATCCGCTCACGGTCGTGCTCCCCGCCGACGCCTCGCAAGAGATTGTCGACCAGACCCGGGCACGCTACGGCCTCGATAAACCCTTGCCGACGCAATATCTTTTGTGGCTCAGCAATGTTCTACAGGGTGATCTGGGCACCTCGATCGCCTCTGGCCGGTCGGTTTCAAGCGAGATCGGCCATGCCATCGGCTACACCCTGTCCGTGGCAGTTCTGGCCTGTCTTCTGGCGCTGGTGGCCGGTCTCGCCCTAGGGCTTGTGGCGGGCTACACTATGGGCTCACCGATGGACAAAATCGCCTCGGCCACTGCAATCTCGGGCGTCTCCGTGCCGCATTACTGGCTTGGCATCGTGTTGGTGGTGTTTTTCTCCGTCAAACTCGGCTGGTTTCCGGCCATGGGTGCGGGGCGGTCGGGACAAAGCCTTGGTGACGCCTTGAGCTTCATGATCCTGCCGGTTCTGACCATGGCCGCCATGCCCGCGGGCATCATCACCCGGTCTGTACGGGCGCTGGTGGCGGAAAAGCTCGGGCAAGAATTCGTCACGGCACTGCGCGCCAAGGGCATGACCAGCCCGCACATCTTTGCCCATGTCGTCAAGAACGCCGCCCCCACAGCACTAGCCGTGATCGGGGTGCAGATGGGCTATCTCATGGCTGGGTCTATCCTTGTCGAGACCGTCTTTGCCTGGCCCGGCACGGGGCTTTTGCTCAACAACGCCATCCTGACGCGGGACATCCCGCTGTTGCAGGGCACCATTCTGGTCCTTGCCCTGATCTTCGTCGCGCTCAATCTGATTGTCGACATCCTTCAACCCCTGTTCGATCCGAGGATTCAACGCGCATGACTGTTTCCGAGATCACCCTCCCGACCCAGCCGATGCGCTCGCAAGGCTATTGGTCCAATGTCTGGCGCAAACTGTTGCGAGACCGGGTGTCGGTTGCCTGCATGATCGTGCTGGCCGTCATCATCCTGTCGGCCATATTTGCCCCGCTTCTGACCTCCTACGACCCGGCCATCGGCAGCGTGGTGCAACGCCTGAAACCGCCCTTGACCGACGGCTACATCCTCGGCACCGACGAGTTGGGTCGCGATATGCTGACGCGATTGCTTTACGGTGGGCGCATGTCCCTGATCATGGGCATTCTGCCAGTGCTTCTGGCGCTTTTGATCGGTGGCACGCTTGGCACGGTTGCGGGCTTTGTCGGCGGCTGGACAAACACCATCATCATGCGCGCCACGGATGTGGTCTTTGCCTTCCCCTCAATCCTTCTGGCCGTCGCCATCGCGGGCGCCTTGGGATCGGGTCTTTTGAATGCGCTGATCGCGCTGACCGTCGTGCTGATCCCACCCATGGTGCGGGTCACGGAAAGTGCGACGACACAGGTCCGCAGCCTCGATTTCGTCGAAGCGGCACGCGCCAGCGGCGCAGGCGGGCTGACTATCATCCGGGTGCATATTCTCGGCAACATCCTCGCGCCTATCGTCGTCTATGCCACGAGCCTCCTGTCGGTCGCGATCATCATGTCGGCGGGGCTGTCGTTCATCGGCCTTGGGACGAAACCGCCGACACCCGAATGGGGGCTGATGCTCAACACGCTGCGCTCCGCCATCTACAGCCAGCCTCTGATCGCAGCACTTCCCGGTGTTTTCATCTTCGCCGTTTCCCTGTCTTTCAACCTGCTTTCGGACGGGCTTCGCTCCGCCATGGATATGTCATGACCGATCAAGGCCTTACACCTCCCCAAACGGTCCCCGCGCTCAGCGCGACAAGCCTGAACAAGACCTTCACCGTGCGTAAAAACGGACTTGGAAAGCCTGCACGATATGTCCATGCGGTATCGGATTTCAGCTTCGATCTGCCCGTAGGCTCCACCCTTGGCATCGTTGGCGAGTCCGGCTGTGGCAAGTCGACCACCGCGCGGTTGTTGATGCATCTTGTCAAACCCGACAGCGGGCAAATCCGCCTTTCCGGCGAGCCGGTGAGCAGGGCCAAGCGCGATCTGAAACAGTTCCGCCGCAAGGTGCAGATGGTCTTTCAAGATAGCTCCGCCTCGCTCAATCCCCGCCTGACCATCGAGCAATCCATCACCTTCGCGCCCATGGTGCATGGTGTGTCTTTGAGAGAGGCGCGCGAGACCGCGTGGCGCTTGCTGGACCGTGTGGGACTCGATCCCGCGCGCTTTACCGGGCGCTATCCACATGAGCTGTCTGGCGGTCAGCGCCAGCGTGTCAACATCGCCCGCGCTCTTGCGCTCAACCCGAGAGTGGTGATTTTCGACGAGGCGGTATCAGCGCTCGACAAATCGGTCGAAGCCCAGGTTCTGAACCTCTTGAACGAGCTGAAAGCCGAGTTTGGCCTGAGCTATATCTTTATCAGTCACGATCTCAACGTGGTGCGCTACATTTCCGACCATGTTCTGGTGATGTATCTCGGGCAGGTCGTGGAACAGGGGCCGGTCGACCAGGTTTACGCCACCCCGCGTCATCCCTACACGCGCGCCCTTCTGGCCTCGATGCCAAGCCCGGACCCGGAACAACGCACCATGGCCGCGCCGATCACCGGCGATCCGCCGAGCCCGATTGATCTGCCGCCCGGCTGCCGCTTTGCCCCGCGTTGTGCCTTTGCGGAAAGCATCTGCGACACCATGCCCTACGAGCTGCGCCACGGCGAGACGCGCGTGCGGTGCCACATGGCCGATCCGAAATTGGGTCATTCCAAGGCCGAGGTGATGCAATGAACACGCCCCTTTTGTCCGCCAAGGATCTGACCGTGCAGTTTCGCACTCCGAAAGGGCCGATCACGGCCGTCGATGGCATCGACCTGACGCTTGAGCGCGGTGAAGTGCTCGGCATCATCGGGGAAAGCGGCAGCGGCAAAAGCGTCACCATGCGGGCGCTCTTGCGCATTCTCCCGGAGGCCAAGACGGAAATTGCCGGCGATCTGAAACTCGATGGCAAAGATGTGCTGAGCCTCAAGGGCCACGATCTTGCGGCTTATCGCGGTGGCGATGTCTCCATGGTGTTTCAGGAACCGGCGACGGCGCTCGACCCGGTCTTCACCATCGGCACCCAGATTTCCGAGACCGTTCGTCGGCACCGCAAGGTGAGCCGCAAAGACGCCCAAGCGCGGGCGCTCGAAATGCTCGAGCTCGTGCGCATCCCCTCGCCAGCTTCGCGTTTGGGCAATTATCCGCACGAGATGTCCGGCGGTATGCGCCAACGCGCAATGATCGCGCTGACGCTGGCCGCAGGGCCAAAGCTTTTGCTCGCCGATGAGCCGACAACCGCGCTCGATGCAACGGTGCAGATCCAGGTGATCCTGCTGCTCAGGGAGCTGCAAAGGGAGATGGGCATGGCAACGATTTTCGTCACGCATGACGTGGGCGTGGCCGCCGAAATCTCTGACCGGATCGCGGTGATGTATGCCGGGCGGATCGTGGAAACGGGCACCGCCGCCGAAGTTCTGAAAAACCCGAAACATCCCTACACGCAGGGGCTTTTGTCCTCGACCGTTCAAGGCGCTGTACCCGGCACCCCGATCAAGGCCATTCCCGGCATGCCACCCGATCTGGCGCAGATGCCGCCAGGCTGCGCCTTTGCCCCCCGCTGCCCCCTGGCCACGTCGGCCTGTCAGGCTGCGGTGCCGGACTTGCGGGCGCAAGGCGGGGAACGCCGCGTCGCCTGCGTCAGACTGGAGGAGATCGCATGACCCGCCCCCCTTATCGTATCGCTTTGCTCAACCCGAACACCAATACGGCCACGACGGCTTTGATGACCGGCATCGCGCAGGCGCTTTGCCCGCCGAATGTCGAGGTGCAGGGCCACACGATGATGCTTGGCCCGAGCATCATCACCAACGAAGCCGCACTTGAAGCCGCGGCGAAACAGGTGGTGACGGTCGGTGTCGGGCTTGCCTCCGCCGGTGTGGACGCGCTGATCGTATCGGCCTTTGGCGATCCGGGGCTTTTGGATCTGCGCGACCGTGTCGACATTCCCGTCGCGGGGATTGCCGAAGCGGGAATGGCAGAAGCCGCCAAGGATGGGCGGAAGTTTTCGATCATCACCACAACGCCAGACCTTGAGGCCTCAATTCTCGAAAAAGTCACGCTCTATGGCTATCAGGAGCAACTTGCCTCTCTGCGCATTTCCGAGGGTGATGCCTTTGCCGTGATGGCAGACGAGGCCCGCATGAAGGCCGCGCTCATCGCCATCGCGCGGCAATGCGAAACAGATGGGGCCGAGGCCCTGTTGCTGGGAGGCGGTCCCTTGGCCCGCGCCGCCACAGCGGTCGCGGATGCGATCCCCTTGCCGATCATCGAGCCAGTGTCCGCTGGCCTGCGTTACGCCCTGAACACTTTGGGCCTGACGTTTTCATTCCCTGAAAGACGATCATCCATGTCGCTTTCTTAATTTTCCCGCCCCAACCAAAGAGTAAAACGATGTTCACATCCTTCCACCGCATTTCTGCGGCATCTCTTCTGCTGCTTGCAACAGCGCTTCCGTCGCAGGCCGAAACCCTGCGCTGGCTGACCCAGACCCAGTCGCACAACGCCCAATACCCGGTTGAAATGGCCGCGATTGAGGCCATTGGCGCTACGGGCGTCACTGTCGAGCGCAACGAATTTCAGATTCTGGGCCTGAACCTCGCGGACTCCCTGCGTCTCGTCGGCTCCGGCGCGTTTCAGCTTGGCACCACACAGGTCGCTCCGCCGCGAAAGACGATCCTTTCCTCGAAGGCATCGACCTGATCGGCGTGTCCACCAACATGGATGAGCTGAAACAGGCCGTGGACGCCTATCGCGAGGCGTTCAACGCCCGTCTGGGTGAGAAATTCGGCGTCAAAGCCGTGGCGATTTGGCCCTTCGGGCCGCAGGTGTTCCTCTGCAACCAGCCGGTTGAGACGCTCGACGACCTTCAGGGTCTGAAAGTACGCTCTTTCACCGCTTCCATGTCGACCTTGCTCGAAGATCTGGGCGCAACGCCTGTCACGCTGAGCTTCCCCGAGGTCTACCCGGCGCTTCAGCGCGGTGTGGCCTCCTGCGGCGTCACCTCGCCGACCTCGTCCAACACCGGCAAATGGCCAGAAGTGACCAGCCATCTCTATCCGCTCTCCGTCTCCGGCTCTGTTCAGGCGCATCTGGTCAATCTTGAGTGGTTGAACAGCCTTTCCGAGGAACAGAACGCCGCTTTCGAAGCCAGCATGGCGGAGATGGAAACCGGGTTTTGGGCGCTTGCCGTCGAGACCAACGATGTGGCGCAAAGCTGTTCCACGGGCGGGGACTGCCCGGACGATGGGCTCTACACCTCTTACGACATGACGCTGGTGCCGGTAAGCGACACCGACAAAGCGACCGTCGCTGAGGTTGCCGCCACTAAAATTCTGCCGGAATGGGCGGCGCGCTGTGAGGCGGGTTATCCGGCTGCACCGAGATATGGAACGACACAGTCGGCAAGGCACGGGGGCTCGTGATCGAATGAGCCGGTTGCCAGCAGAAACACCGTTTGTGTTGAAACGTATCGAGACCCTGTCTCGCCTGTTTGCCCTTGCGGCCGGAGCATCGGTGGCTCTGCTGGCAGTCCTCATCTGTCTCGACATTGGGGCGCGCAGCCTGCTCAATGTTTCGTTGCAGGGCACGGATGAGCTTGGCGGCTACGTCCTGGCCTTCGCCGGCTCTTGCGGTTTGGCCTATACGCTCTTGCACAAAGGTCATCCGCGCATCGACATCGCCCTGAGCCGTTTGCCCCGCGTGTTGCAAAACCCGGCGCATGTTCTGGCGCAGGGCACGCTGGCCGCTATGGCGAGTTTCATGGCCTATCATGCCGTGGGCGAGTTAGCGCAGACCATTCGCTTTGGTGCGGTGACGAACACACCGCTGCAAACCCCGCTTTGGGTGCCACAAGGGCTTTGGGCTCTGGGCTGCGGTGTGTTTGCGCTCACCACCATTGCGACCACGCTGCACGCGATCTGGCTCATGGTGCGCGCGCCAGAGAGGGTCGCGCTCTTCTATGGGCCGATGACCGTCTCGGAAGAAGTTGAAGACTTCATGGAAACACCTCAAGGGGAGGCTCGGTCATGATCGGGATCGAAGGTGCCGTTATCGGTTTTGCTCTTTTGCTCGTTCTTCTGCTGATCGGCCTGCATATCGCCGTCGCATTGTTCAGCGTCGCCGTCTTGGGCGCATGGGTGTTCTTCGGAGACGCCATGTTCCGCCCCTTTGGCACGATGATGTGGGGCACGCTCAACAACTTTCTTTTGGTCGCGATCCCGCTCTTTGTCTTCATGGGGGAGGTGCTAGTCCGCGGCGGGGTGACCGAGCGCATGTATCGGGCCTTGTCGGATTGGCTGCGCCCTTTGCCGGGTGGGCTTCTCCACACCAATATCATCGCCTCCACGGTTTTCGCCGCGATCTCAGGCTCGTCGGTCGCAACAGCGGCAACCATCGGCACGGTCGCATTCCCGACCTTTCGCAAGCAGAACTATTCCGAGCGCTGGGTTGCGGGCACGGTGGCCTCCGGCGCCACCTTGGGCATCCTGATCCCACCGTCGATCAACCTGATCATCTATGGCGCGATCACCAACACCTCGATCGGCGCGTTGTTTATCGCCGGGATTGTGCCGGGGCTTATTCTGGCAGCACTGTTTATGGGGGTGATAGCTGTATGGAGCATCCTTGATCCGCGTATTGCCGGCCCGCACGGGAAACTGGCCCCATGGCCTGAACGTCGCAAACGGTTAAGCGACCTTCTCCCGCCGCTGGTCATTTTCATCGTCGTGATGGGCTCGATCTATGGTGGTTGGGCCACCCCGACCGAAGCGGCCGGTGTCGGCGTCGTCACCGCAATGTTGCTTGTTGCCCTCTATGGTCGGCTGAACTGGGCGATGCTGAAAGAGGCCATGCTGTCGACCGTGACCACCACAGCCATGACGCTTCTGATCCTCGTCGCCGCCTTTTACATGAACTTCATTCTCGGCGTGCTGGGCGTGCCCCGCGTCGTGTCGGAGTTCGTCGCCGCCTTGGATGTGCAGCCGTTGGTCATGCTATTAATCCTCGTCTGTCTCTACCTGATACTCGGCTGTTTCCTTGATGCTCTGGCGATGATGATCGCGACCATTCCGATTGTCTGGCCGATCATGGAGCAACTCGGCTATTCGCCTGTTTGGTTCGGGATTTTCCTCGTCATGATGTGCGAATTGGCCCTGATCACGCCGCCCGTCGGGATGAACCTCTACATCGTGCAAAGCGTGCGTGGACGCGGCCATGTTGGAACGGTGATTGCGGGCGTGCTCCCATTTCTCATATGCATCCTCGCTTTGGTCGCGCTTCTGGGCATTTTTCCGGGACTCATCCTTGGATGACGAGAACCGATGGAGCACCGATGGCGCAAAGAGGAATGTATGGGGAAGAATATCCGCTCAGGTGTCGCGGCAGAGTTTTTCAACACAATCCGCCCCTTTCAGAGGTTCTCGCGACTGCGGCGTAGAGCGAGCACTTACGGCGAAGGGTAGGGAGATCCGTGACGCGGCCCTTGGCCTACCGAGTAATGCTGGATGATGTCAGATTTGGGCCGCTTCCCCTATCCCACAATCTCAATGGAAATCCCGGCTCGGAAACAACCGCTTGGCCTGCTCCCTCGGATGACGGGCACGGGGCGGATAACGTGGAGGTCGGGGGGCGTCGTCGGCTTGGGGTTGGGTGATGCCGATGGCGTCGTCGAGCGGGTGGCCCAGGTCTGAGAGCTTGTGCGACAGGTCTTCGATGTGATCCGCGATGAGATGCACGACGATGCCTTCGCGCTCCAATCGCCCGGTGACACGCAACAGCCGCCCGCCCATGACGATGCGGCGGAAACGCTCGTAGACCTTGGGCCAGACCACGATATTGCTGACGCCGGTCTCGTCTTCAAGCGTCAGAAAGATCACGCCCGAGGCTGTGCCGGGACGTTGCCGGGTGATGACGAGGCCGCAGACCGTGGTGCGGATGAGGGGCGCCGTTGGCAGGCGGTCGTGTGGCGTCAGGTTTGGGATCGTCGGGCGCAAAAGCTCCATCGGATGGGCGCGGAGTGTCAGGCGCAGGGCAACGTAATCTTCCACCACTTCCTCGCCCAGATGCATGTTGGGCAGGATCACATCGGGTTCACGAATGCCCTCACCATCGAGCGGATCAGAGAACAGCGGTAGCGGTTTCGGGGCGCGAATGGCGCGGACCTGCCAAAGCGCATCGCGACGGGTCAGCCCCATGCCGATGAAGGCATCCGCCTCGGCCAGCCGCTCAAGCACGGAGGGCGCGACACCGGCGCGAAGCCAGACGCTTTCCGGGTCTTGGTAGCCATTGCCGCGCGCCGCTGTGATCCAACCCGCATCCTCTTCGCGAAAGCCTTTGATCTGGCGAAACCCGAGGCGCAGCGCCAATGCCCCGTCGGCGCGGCGTTCCAGCAGGTTGTCCCACTCCGAATGGTTGACGCAAACGGGCCGTACCTCGACGCCGTGGTCGCGCACGTCGCGCACAATCTGGGCGGGGGCGTAAAATCCCATCGGCTGGGAGTTGAGCAAAGCACAGGCGAACACCGCCGGGTGGTGGCATTTGAGCCAAGACGACACATAGGTCAGCATGGCAAAGGCCGCTGCGTGACTTTCTGGGAAACCGTAATCGGCGAAGCCTCGATCTGGCCGAAACAGGCCATGGCGACCTCTTCGGAATACCCGTTGTCCCTCATGCCGCGCACAAACCGGTCGCGATGCTCGCCAATGGTGCCCATGCGCCGGAAAGAGGCCAGCGAGCGGCGGAGTTTATCGGCCTCTTCCGCCGAATAGCCTGCGCCGACGACGGCGATCTGCATCGCCTGTTCTTGAAACAGCGGCACGCCAAGTGTCTTACGCGTGACCTCTTCGAGCGCAGGGCCAAAGGGTTCGGGGGCCTCAAGCCCCTGCCGTCGTCGGATATAGGGTTTGACCATGCCACCTTGAATGGGGCCGGGGCGGACAATCGCGACCTCGATCACCAGATCGTAAAACGTGGCGGGCTTCATGCGCGGCAGGAAGTTCATTTGCGCCCGGCTTTCGACCTGAAACACCCCCACCGCATCGGCCCGTTGCAGCATCTCATAGGTCGTGCGATCCTCTTGCGGCACGGTGTCGAGGGTGAGCCGCGTCTTCTCATGCGCGTCCAAAAGATCGAAGCTTTTGCGCAGACAGGTGAGCATCCCGAGGCTCAGAATGTCGACCTTGAGAATGCCCAAGGCATCAATGTCATCCTTGTCCCATTCGATCACCGTGCGGTTTTCCATCGCCGCGTTCTCGATGGGGCAAAGCTCGTCCAGACGCCCGCGCGTGATGATGAAACCGCCAACATGTTGTGAAAGGTGGCGCGGGAAACCGATGATCTCGCCGATGAGTTCAAGCGTCTGCGCCAGCCGTCGATCCGTCGGATTGAGCCCCAGCGCCCGAACCCGGTCCATATCCGGCCCGGCGTTCGACATGCCCCAGATGTCACCCGACAGCCGCGCAGTGAGGTCCTGAGACAGGCCCATGACCTTGCCGACCTCCCGGATCGCGGCGCGGGTGCGGAAATGGATCACGGTGGCACAAAGCCCGGCGCGGTGGCGACCGTATTTCTCATAAATCCACTGGATCACCTCCTCGCGGCGCTCGTGTTCGAAATCCACGTCGATGTCGGGCGGTTCGCCGCGATGGCGGGAGATGAAGCGCTCGAACACCATACCGATCATGTCAGGCGACACGTCTGTGATGCCCAGAAGGTAACAGAGGATGGAATTGGCCGCCGAACCGCGTCCTTGACAGAGAATGCCGCGGGACCGCGCCTCCTGCACGATGTCATGCACGGTGAGGAAATAGGGCGCGTACTTGAGCTCGCCGATCAGGGACAGCTCCTTGTCCATCAACTGATGCACACGCTCGGACGCGCCATCGGAATAGCGACGGCGCAGCCCCTCGCGCGCCAGTCGGTCCAGCCGGTCCTGCGGCGCTTCGCCCTCCGACATCTCATCGGGGTATTCGTAACTCAGCTCCGAGAGGTCAAACCCACAGCGCGCGGCGATCTCCAACGTGCGTTTGAGCGCCGCCGGATGGTTGCGATAGAGCCGCGCCATGTCGGCGGCGCCTTTAAGACGGCGTTCGGCATTGGGCAGGGCGCGCGTGCCGATCCGGTCGATGGTCAATCCCTCGCGCAGACAGGTCAGCACATCCGCGAGCCTGCGCCGCCGCCCGTGATGCATGAGTACCTCACCGACCGCCACCATCGGCGTCGAACAGCGGAGCGCCAGCGCGGCACAGGCTTTGAGCCACGCCTGATCGGAGCCGTCATACCGCGGCGCGGCGCCGAGAAAGACCTGACCGGGGTAACGGCGTTGGAGGGTTTGGAGGGCTGCTTGAGCGCGGGCCAGATTCTTGGGCGGCAGAGCGATGAGGATCATCCCCTGACATCCGGCCTCCAGATCGCGCAGATCAAGATGGCACTCGGCCTTTTCCGCCCGTCGTTTGCCCAAGGTTAACAGCCGGGACAGCCGCTGATAGGCGGCGCGGTCTGTGGGCAGCGCAAGCCATTCCACTGGGCAATCGCGCAGAACGAGGCGGCTTCCGACGATGAGCTTCGGCAGCTTTGGAGTAAGCGGAGTGGGGAGGTCTTGCGGCGACCCAATCTCTTGTCGCGAACAGGGATCGACCCGATGGGACGAGCGCACGCGAAGCTGTTCGGCGACCTCTTCGCGCAGTGTCTTGAGCGCGGAATAGGCCCGCACCACGCCCGCGAGCGTGTTGCGGTCGGTGATTGCGATGGCCTCAAGGCCCAGCTCGGCGGCGCGCAGCATCAGCTCCTCGGGATGCGAGGCGCCTGTGAGGAAGGTAAAGTTCGAGGTGATGCAAAGCTCGGCATAAGAGGCGGGCTGGGGATGAGTATTTTCGGCACAAAGGAAACTCATGCGAATTCCCCTTGTACGAACCAGCCGGGGTTTTGCGGCGTGTGATAAAGCCAAAGTCGACGGCCTTCGCGGGTCTCGATCCGCCAGTAATCGCGCACCCCGGAGCGCCAGGCGTCATCCGGCAGCCACCATTCCGGTGCGATGCGTTCGGGGCCGATGGCGCGCCCGGTTGTGAGCGACATACGGCGCCAGCGGAACCGTGTGGGAGGCTCCGCGCTGTATCCTGCAATCGGCTCCGGTGGAAACAGGTGCAGGGGACGCGGGCGCAGGTAGGGCCATGCGCTGTCGGGTGTGCTGAAGGCGGCGGGGGCGATGGCAAAGCTGCGCTCCGGGATGTGGCTGTCGGCGGGGAGGAAGCGTTGTACGTTGTCCAATCCGATGCGGGTACCGATGCGGGTGATCAGGTCGTTGAGCTGATCGGGGGAGGTTTGCGCGCTGCCGATCTGTTGGACAGGGAGCGGTTCGACCTGTGTGGCTTGCAGACGGATCTGGTCAATGCCAAAGCCCGCGTCCACGTCCTCCACGCCACGTTCGAACAGGGGCAAAATCCGGTGTGGATCGCGCATCGGGGCGGCAAGGCGCAGCTCGACTTGTTGGCTGCCCTGATCGACCCGGCGCAGGGTGAGGGTCAGGCGACGCGCGCCCATTTCATAGCGGTTGAGCTTATCGCAGAGCGGGGTCAGAAGTCGGGCGGTGAGGCCCATCACGTCCTCTGTCAGACCGACGGGCTCGGGCAGGCTTATGCGTGTCGCAAAGCTTGGCGGTTCGCTTTCGGGCATGACGGGTTCGGGGATGTGACCCATGGCCTGATCGAGACGCAGCAGAAGATCGGGACCGAACCGACGGGCCAAGGGCGCACGGGCGGCCTCCGCCAGATCGCCAATGCTGCGCAGGCCAAGACGTTGCAGGGCTGTCACCATCGCTTCGTCAAGACGCAGCGCGGCCACCGGCAGATCGGTGAGGGCTTCCTCTCCCGCGCCATAATGCGCATAGGCCCAAGCCGCACCTCGGGTCTCGGCGCAGCCCAAACGGAGCGTCAGTCCGGCGCGCATCGCGCGGCTCTGAATATCCGCCAGCATCTCCGCTTCGCCGCCCCAAAGATGGGTCGATCCGGTGACATCCAGCACCAGCCCATCCACACCATCGCGTCCGACCCACGGACAATAGTGCGTCGCCCAGCGGCGCAGCGTGGCCAGGAAGCGGGCGTCGAGATCGGGGCGCGCGGGCTGACTGATCAGATCGGGGCAAAAGGCGCGGGCATCGGCGAAGCTCATGCCGCGCGTCAGGCCGAGCCGTTCGGCGGTCTCGTTGAGACAATAAATCCGTTCGGTGTTGTTCGACTTAAGCGTGATCGCGAAAGGACCATCGACAGGACGTGCGCGCAGAACCCGGTCACTCGCGAACCGGGGAAACCACATGCACACGACGCGCTTTTTGATCCCATCGAACATTCCAGGCACCCAATGTTCCTGATTTGTTCCTTTTAATTTCCCATCGCATCAGAGTCGAGTCTTCCTCTGCGGCATCGAAGACCGGCGTGGCTCGCCAACGGGTGTCGGTCGCATTGGACCCCATGCCTTCGGGAATGATACAGAGCCCCGTGGTGCCGCCCGCCTTGGCCGCGAGTTGCAACCGCCGTCCCTCGCGCAGGTTCAGCGGACGGGTGATCTCGAGGACGACAAAGGGCAGCGCGCCGTCTTTGAGCGCTTCTTCGGCCACGGCCAGCGCATCGGTCTGATCCTTGGGGCGGGCCAGCAACAGAAGGGCCGGGTCGAACATCGGCAATAGCCCCTGCGGGGTGAGCGTGTCCGACAGCCAGCTTTCCCTGATCCACAGGCATGCCCCCGCAGCGGCCATGGCGGCAAAGCTCATGGAACCGGGGCCATAGACCTCATGAACCCGCGCACGGCGCAAGGGGAAGACAGTGTGAAAATCGACTCGCATAATGGGAACGTAGCAAGAACATCGGCGTGCGGCAATCAGGCTGCGATGGGAAGCGATGTCCAACATATAGATCGGCGTCAAACAGAGCTGACACATCCCGGCACACATGGTACGCAGACCCATGACTTAGATTTCCATCTCGCTCGCACGCCAACACGGACTTCTCCGTGACCAGTGTCGTGTGCCGATGAAAGGAAAATCTATGGATCGTTCTAAGCTTCCCCACCTCCAAGGCCGTCGTTTCGATATTGAGACACTGCAATACGACGCGTTGAGATTGGCGCGACAGGCGGACAAAGGGCCGACGTTTTTGCGTCACCATGGTAGGATTGCCTATGTCGTCATGACAGAAGACATCTTCGATCAACTCTGGCCCGATCCGCGCAGAGCGTGGAGCGTTGATGAAATGCCGCTGCACATTCTCCAGCTTTTAGAGCAGAGCTTGCAGGACGGGTTGTCGTCGAGACCGGAAGTTTCAGATATTTAAGGCTCATATGTAATGAATGTGACGCCGAAGTGGCGCATGTCGCGGACCTCACCGGTATCGCGTTCGACGCACGGCGTTTCGATACTCCGTTCCTCGATGGGAACGGCTGGTTTCGGCTTGGCTTGTGTCGTAAGCGATAATCGCGCAGGTCTGCGCAACGGTCCGGTGAAAACGGCGCTTTTGGGAGCGGGGGCTCAGGTGGTCGATGTCAGAGCGTATCGCTTGGGCGACACGCCCTTCGTCGAACGGATGTGGAGCACGATGGAAAGCCAGGTCATCAATTTGCTTCATGGCTACACGGGGCGTAAGGCGGGCCATCTCAAGGGGGACGATGCCAAGAAAAACGTGGTGATCTTGCGCGAGGACCTCTTTCGCCTGATCACGCGCTATCTGATCGTCGAATAAACTCGGGCCTATTCAGACAGTGTCAAAACGTATGGAAAATTAGAATTTCCATAAGAGTGAAACTTTAGATTCCGAAATAATCTCAAAGTTAAACAAAAACTTAATTCGGGCAGAGATGACAATCTAACGCGCTATTTTTAATCTTAAGAACATCCCTTTACGCGAATGTGTTCCGGTCTCTTCCTGCGTGGTGTCGTAGCCTGACGGAAACGCGTGGAGAATATCATGAACATCCGACTTAGTGCCATAATTTTGGCGATTCCAACGCTTTCTGCGTGTGGACAGAGCTTGAGCCTGACCATGCAGGATCCGTACTGCATAGCCGATAAGGCAGGGAAATCAGTCGAAGACTCCTTCTTTGTCGTCGATGGCGAATACTATGTTTTGAGCGACACCTATGTCGCGTCGAATGGCAAAATGACACAATATCCGGACGAATGCCCAGTAACGAATTTCTACGTCGTGCCGGCGGTGCGCCTTTCCGATGGCAGCGTGCGGTCTACGCAAAGTGTTCCAAACAATATTCCAGCACCGGCTGGCACTCCAGAGATTGTTGCTGAGAGCGCAGAAGCAGGAACCGCACAGGCGTCCGAAGTGGTTTCTGGTGGGACAGTGGCGCAGAGTGCAAGTACCGGAAACGTGTCTGTATCTGAAGTGAGTATGGAAGATGCGCCCAATGACACTGGAAAGGACGGAGACGACGCAGCTGTGACGGCGGGCAGCATCACGATCCACCGTGATGGTAGCGTTACAACGCCCAATCTTGGGCGCGTAAAATGAAACAACTCGTTCTCGGCCTTTCTCTGCTTCCATGTCTCGCATGGGGCCAAACCTATAGTACGTCTGGACAGAATTGGTCGGGAAGCTATGCGTTTCCGAGCGCATCAGACCGTAGCCTCGTGTTGCAGCAAGCGCAGGTGATCAACGACGCCGAAAACCCGACGGCTGCGGCACAAACGAACTACTACATTACAAACGATAACCGCACTGGCTACGTTGAGGTGACAACGGATGGTGATGTCACGACCGATTTGCAGATTGGTGACGAAATCGGCCAGCAGACCTATGCTGTTGGATCTCTAAACACCGGCACGACGGAGGTGTCGGTGGAGGGCGATGGCAACATCATTACCGCAGACAACACGGCCGACAACAGCGGCTGTATTGATGCGTCTATCTTGTCATCCTTGCAGACTCCTGAAGGCGACGCCGCAACGGATGTGTCGTCTCTTTCGGTCCTTGATCTTGCCGATGCGCTCGCTGCTTTTGCAGCGGGAAAATGTAATTGATCTTGTGTTTGGGGGCTACGTGAGACCGTTTCCAGTCATCGCAAGTGTTGTGGCTCTCCTTTCAGGATGTGCCAGCCTTGGACAGGCTGTGGCGCCAATGGATCAGGATGTATTCATGGTTGATGGGCCACCCGTCCGCCGTGTCGAGACTGCATATGACGACGCGCTTGCGTGCATTGGCAACCGCGCACCGAGATCGCTGACCTTCGCCGTCGGTGCCATCAATGATGCGACCGGCAAAGAAAGCTATGCCGACGCAGGCAGCGGGAAAATGGTCACGCAGGGTGCAGGGGATATGATCCAGACCGCCCTGTTTAATGCAGGTGTGCAGGTCGTAAACCGGCGCGATCCGGCCATTGCTGCGACTGAGCACAACTGGGGTATCCGAGATATTACGTCGATGAAGCCGGCGGATCTTTTCATCACGGGAAGTATCAACAGTCTCGATTTTATTCCAGGAGCCGGGGCGTCTGTGACCGTCTCGGGAGTTGGGCCGAAAGCGCGGCAGAACCGTTTGTTGGTGGGAATGGACCTGGCCATGACCAATGCGCTGACCGGGGAAATTGTCGCAAATGTCGCAATTCAAAAACAACTCGTTGGCAAAGAAATTGGCTTTGCGATTGGTCGGTTCTTTGACACGAGCCTCGTTGATATTTCGGCCGGGGCAATGGAACGCGAAGCCACCAATGCTGTGTTCCGGCAGATGCTGTATTACGGTGTATATCAGCTCCTTTTACAAGCAAGTGACGCAGCAGAAAGTGCTGGCGAATGCAATGCAAAGCTGACTGCGACAATTGCAGAAGACTTGGTCTGGGAAGATCCTGCTGGGCGCGCATCCTTGCGGGCAATCGCCTCAGAGGTAGAGGCGGCTCGTCCGCCTTCCGAGCAAGAAGTCGCTCAGATGCGTGCAGAAATGACGACAGCCGCTCCGGTTGAGCTGTCCGCCGAGGCACGCAAACTTGCCAACAACGTTACGACACAGGCGGCACGCGCCATCTCGATGTTTGATACTGCCGTGTCGGCGAAAAATGCTCAGGCCGCGCAAACAGCCTTTGAGAAGGGCAAAATCTACCTGTCCATTGCCATTCGCGATCTGCGCGCTGGGGCCAGTGTGGGTTTGACTGGTCCCGTAGGCGATGCCGCCGCGACGCTTGTCGAACAGGCGATCCGCGCAGGCTCAGCCGCAGAAATTGCGCTCGCTGTAAAAATTGCTCCGAAGGATGAGGAAGAGGCTGTGATCGCGCCCGAAACGGCGACGGATCCGGCGCCCCCATCCAGCCCGGCTAAACCATCAAACGTGGAGGGAAAGCATGATGCATCCTTCTACATCCAGTTTTCTTTGCGAGACCCGCAAAGAAAGGTTTGTGGTCATACACCACAACTCAAACGGGGCCCTCGAATATGCCCTATTTAAGGACGGCCTGTTCTCGAGGGAAGAACAGGCACAAACGAGGACATCACTATGAAAAAGCTTCTTGCTACTACCGCCGTCGCACTGATCGCAATGTCGGGCGCAGCGTCCGCACAATCCGTTCTGGAGCGTGTGCTGACTTCTTTGGATGCAGCGACATCCACAGAACTGAACGGCACTTTTGCGAACATCGCTGAAAACCTCGGCGGTGGAACGACAACTGCATATATGGATGCAAACGGTGACATCATTTCTGAGGGTCAGTATGATATCCTTTTGAATGCTGCACTGGATTCGATCGCTGCACTTGCTGGGACAGGAACCATCATCGGCTACCAATATGGCACTGTCACCTATTCAACTATGGCTGAAGCTGTAACTGCTGCTGAGAACGATATTGCTGACAATTACACCTCGTTCCAAACGCAAGGTGGCGGCATCGACGGTTCGATCACAAACACCATCGAAGGCGTGACCAGCGCTATTGCTGAGGCGACCCAGTCTTCGACAGCGGGCACTACGATTGCATATGAATTCAACTTGCCGACTTATGATCTTGGTGCTCTGTCCACAACTGCACTTGGTGCGGTCAACACCGGCGACATCACCCTCGGTGTGAACTCCACCGTGGATGACGCAAAAACCACGTCGACACAGGCCGTGTCCTCTGTGATGCAACAACTGGGTGGTACTATCGATAACGGCGCGCTTGTGCTGAACATCGCATCCAACATGACCGGCGTGAACGG
Organism: Roseobacter sp. TSBP12; assembly: GCF_009129705.1. Lineage (NCBI taxonomy): Bacteria > Pseudomonadati > Pseudomonadota > Alphaproteobacteria > Rhodobacterales > Roseobacteraceae > Roseobacter > Roseobacter sp. TSBP12. The sequence goes on along the minus strand of NZ_PYIB01000001.1, from coordinate 57,944 downwards.
TTCGATCACCAACTCGATGAACAACGTGAACGGTGTACTTGCATCCGCGTCGACAACTGCACTTGGTGCGGTCAACACCGGTACAATCACATCCGGTGTGAATGCTGCTGTTCAGGGCATCGTCGGTACTTCGGGTTCAACCACCAACTAATCTACGCTTCGTAGGTTGATAAAGCTAAGGGAGGGGGCAGTCATTGCCCCTTCCACATATAATAAGATTGAAAGGTGGTAGGTTATCATGACTGAAACATCTGTTCCATGCGCTCTTCAAAAATGACATGAAAATTACAAATAATCAGTTCAAGACGATCATAAAAGACTGTGTGGCGAGGAATGACATCTTCGGCGCGGAATTAGTGTGCGCAGAGGTAATTAAAAATGGGAGATTATGCCAAACCGCGCGCATAATGAAGTCAAAGTTAGAAAAGAAGAGAGATGCTGCGAATGCAGGGTTTGCAGAACTATTTCGATCTTATCGCTCCTTTCTAAAGGATGAACGTAATTCAGAAGCACTTAAGTGCTGCACTGAAATGAAAAAAAAATATCCTCATATGTGGAGTGCTTGGGCCTGTCTAGGTGAAGCATTATTAATAGTACATAGTTACAAACTTGCAGAGTTTGCGCTTGTTCGTGCTATTGAATTGAATCCTTATAATAAGAGTGCGTCGCTTAATTTATTAACTTGCTTGGTCGAAACGCAAAACGTAGTTGCTTCTGCTACTTATGCGCAAAAAATATTGGATATTTGGGGTGACTCCGTCGAAATAAGAAGGACTTTGCAGAAACTTCATTCCGGCACTGGCGACAAGTCTGCTGAAAAAAAAGACCTTGAGTTTCTACTGTCCAAAATGCCTAATGATGTTCCATCTCTCGTAAGACTCGCGGAAATCGAAAAACTAGATAAGCAAAGCGATATCTATAAAGTATCAGTCGAACTGCTTAATGCCGAAAAAAGTGTAAAAACTTCGGTTTCTTTGTGTTGGTTGATAGCAAAACTAAGTGAAAGAAGTGGAGACTATGCTGAGAGTGCTGCTTACCTAAAGAAAGGCGCGGCATTACAGTTTGATCCAGAAAAAGACAATCTTCCTCACTATAGAAAGCGTTTTGAGGATTCTCTTGAGCTGGCATCCTTTCGTGGCGTGGTAGACTCTGAAATCCCCTTTACACCTATTTTTGTTGTCGGACTGCCCAGGTCCGGAACTTCATTGATGGAACAACTCCTATCCGAGGCGAAAGATGTCACTGGCGCTGGAGAGTTGCCTTATTTTACGAGAAATCAGCACGCTTCTGATGGCAAAGGAGTATTGTCTGAGCGACTATCAATGATCAGGGCAAACTATTCCCGTGATGTTCATATACTGGCAAAAGATAGATTTGTTGTTGATAAAATGCCTCATAACTTCTTATCGATTGGCGCTATAAAACGTGCCTTTCCGGAAGGTAAGATCATCTACATGAAGCGTGACCTTCGTGCGATTGCCTGGTCGCAATTTAAAAGTAAATTCAGTTCGGATGGACTGGCATACACTTACAATGAAGGTTCTATAGTAGAGCACTTTGAGTTCTATATGTCTGTTATGGATAGGTGGGCAGAGTTGCATGCACAGGACTTTTTGGAGGTTGATTATGATAAAATGGTTGCAGATCCTGCTTCATATTTACCCCAAGTGTTTCAATACTGCGGTTTAGAGTTTAATGAAAATTATTTAGATTTTCATAAGAAAGGCAAGGTCACGTTCACCGCCTCTGTGGATCAGGTCCGCAAGGGAATTTATGGCGGTAGTTCTAATAGTTGGAAGAATTATGAACCATACTTTTCCGAATTTTTTGAAAAACTTACCAAACTTGAGATGGATCGCAAGCACTAGAGGATCAGTTTTACAGGAATTGTGAGCGGAAGGGGGAACCAATGAAAAGTCTATCCAGAGTTCCTACAGTTGTGGCGAAAATTCTTTTGGCGTCTGTTCCGTATAGCGTATCAGCATCTATCCTAGAACGCGTGCTTCCGTTATTGGATGTAGCATATCCCCATATCGAAGCGTCCAATATATCTGCAAACATTGCTGAAAACATAAGCAATCCAAACACTCAGAACAGAACGTTGGCAACTGGTGACCGTGCGACCATCGGACATGGCACGTCCGGCACTGCGGTCTTGGGAACCGCTGACGCCTTTGGCGTTTGGGTTCATCGAGAAATCCCTCATGAGATGCAGAGCGAAGGAGTTGAAATCTTGCATAGTTTTCGCAGTTTTGTCTCTCGTTTCTTGCACAGAATATGTCGCGGCCTGTCGCGCCGTCTGAGCCACAGCCTACCCAGAGTTGCTTTGAAACGAAGCAGATACCCCTTTGAGAGGTTTCCAAACCTGTGCGGCATTGTGATCTGCGTCCTTTCAGGACTGTCGCTTGCGGACCCTGCGTCAGCAGAGACTCGTCTTGAACGTATTTTTGCCGCTTTGGCAGAAACAGCGTTTGGTGCTGACGTCTTGTTTATGGTCAATGTTGCCGAAAACACGTCAAGTTTTATGAGCCAACCGGCGCGTCTCAAATCCGGACAAACTGTCGTCATCGGATATGACACCGTGGGTGCGCCCGTCATCGCGCAATCCGACGATTTTGGCGTGACTGTGACCGCGGCGCAGGCTTTGGAGCTTGAGCGTGGTCTTCCGCCTGGTTTCTATCCGACCGGCAGCGGGCTTTTTTCCATTCCGACAGGTGCTCAGCTGTCCCTGTACGAAGCGGACCGGGATGGGCAGGCGATTGCAACAGCGCGCGAACTTGTTTCGACGCGGATTGATGGCCAGATCCTGACGGTTATCGGACTTTCCCCAAGATTTGCCGAATTTGGGGACCTGGCGTTGGTTGCAGGACAAAACAGTGCCTTGCGTGCCATCACTCAAATTGATGCGCTTCAAACGACGGTACTTGGCGCAGTGAACAACGGGATCGCTGTCACAAACGTCGTTGCCAATTATGGCACGGATGTTTTGGTCCCAACGGATATTATCGCCGCAAAAGTCTCGCGTGGTGCCAACATGAGTTATATGCAGGCGGCTACGGATCAGGTCGAGGCGGTGCATCTGGTGCAGGTTGTCACGACGGGTCCCAGTGTTTTGATGAATTTGGCGTCGAATGATATGGATATAATCGGTAGCATCCGTCTGCGGGTGTCTGATCAATCGGGCGCAGCCTCAAGGTTGTCACGACGGCAATCGGTGCTGTGAACAGCGGGATTATCTCGAATACGAACTAGGGCGAGTCTTCAGGCCGATTGGTTATAAACACTTTGACAATAGCAATTGTGCAAGCCCTTGTAGGCGCACAATTTCTGCTTTGCGGCAGCATTTTTCGATCTCACCCAAAAGGCGGCCGAGTTTCGGGTAACCAAGAAACAGCAAACTCCCCGCAACAAAGTGCGAAAATTGCGCAATCTCATCAAGGTCTTTTGCCCCCGGGTCATTTTGCAGCATGCCCCGTAGCATGTCTCCAAGTGTTTCCACCTCTGTTTTGGCGCGATGGGTCAGTTCGACCAAATTGGGATTTTCCTCAAAACTCGGGAGCGGGTTGGAAAGTCGTTCGAACTCGAACTCCTCTTGCTGCTCGACATCGTCCATCGCGTCGCGTTCTGAAATGACTTTTTCAATGTGCGACCGAAGCTGATGCATGGTGAACGGTTTGTGGAGAATAGAGTCGATGCCGCTTTCAAACAGCTCAAGTGTCTCTTCCATCTTCATGCTCGCCTGCGCCGTCACGGCAATAATGCAGGCTTTCGAGGATCTTGACCCCAGTCGTATGATGGATGAGGCATCTAAGCCTGACATGTTCGGCATATTCAGATCGGTCAAGATAAGATCGTAGGCTGTCTCACAGGCCTTTTGAACCGCTTCAAACCCATCAATGGCGGTGTCCACATCATAGCTGATTTGTTCGGCCATTGCCTTGAGCAATGTTCTATTGGTGGGGTGATCTTCGACCAACAAGACATGTCCTTTTGGTGCGCCGGTATGTTTCACATCCTCGCGTGAGGTTGTGTCTGGGGCTGGCGTGCTATTTGGCGTCCGATCGGAGCGCCCAGACATTTTCCCCAATGGGATATTCGTGGGCATGTCGTCTTCGGATTGTTCCTGTTTCGCGGAAGATGGCACCCGGATCGCGTCATTCTGCTCATCGTGTACAAAAGAGGGGATCGTGAAACAAAACCGACTGCCACTTCCCAGAGTACTTTCCAATGTGATTGTCCCGCCCATGAATTCCACGGATCTCTGGACAATTCCGAGGCCTAGACCGGTGCCGGGCAAAACCGGTGCAACTTCGTCGGATAGAGAATAGAAATCTTCGAAGATGCGCGCTTGATCTGCCTGGCTTATGCCAATGCCCGTATCAATCACCTCGATACGTGTTTCCCATGCACTATTTACCAACGAGTTTGTGCCGAGCACAGTGATCGAGCCAGCATTTGTAAACTTGATGGCATTGGAAATGAGGTTGTAGATCGCATTTGAAAACGCGCGCCGGTATCCGATGTTTTCATCCGGACCCCGCCAGTTGAGTGTCAGGGCGTTGCCCTTTGATTTGGCCAATGCCTCGAGCTGCTCACATATCTGCTGTACTGTGTTGCGAGGGTTATAAGGCTGCGGGGTGAGCTGAGATGACATGGCATCGTGCCGCGCAATGTCGAGAACATCGTCAATCTGCTCAAGAGCTGTTGCCGCGGCATCGCGTGATATCTGAATATATTCGCGACGTTTTATTGGTTCCTTCTCGGTTTCTGCGAGATCAAGAGCCGCGACAACGCCATGCAGAGGCGTCCGCATTTCGTGACTCATCGTCGCGAGAAAACGGCTCTTTGCAGACGCATCACTGCGTGCGCGGGCCAACGCTGTGCGTGCTTTTAGGCGTGCATTCCATTCTTGAGAAGTGTCACGCACGAAGCCGATTAAGACCGGTTGCCCGTCTATTCCCGTCTCTCTTACGATGCTAAGAGATGCGGGAAATGTTTCTCCATTGAAGCGACGGGCCCTTACATTTGAACGATGTAAGGCGTTGTTGCCGCTTTCTTTGCAGGCAAACATGATGCGGAGTTGTTTTTCGAAAGGTGCCCAGCTTTTTTTGGGTGTCAGGTGCTTTAAAACGGATTGTCCATAGGCCTCTTTGCGTTGACATCCAAACATGGCCTCGGCAGCAGCATTGAACTCTATGACTTTAAAATCACAGTCCATTACGATGATTGCATCGTGAGAGACCTCAAGTAGTTTTGCGAGATAGGATGACAATTTTTTTTGAGTGAGATTGGTGGTTGCGATCCGCCTCAAAAGAAACACCACGGATATGAAGCTCAGGAGAAGTAGACCGATTAGAACAAGAGAATAAAAGAGATAGTTGTTCAAAGATGAATGCAGGACGCTGCGTCTCTCTTCTTGAGAGTCGATTGCCGACTGCAGAGCCGACAACGCAAAGATTCGGCTAAGCGTTGCGGCATATTCGATTAAATCGAAGATTGCTCGCACATCATCGACCGTTTTCAAACGCCCTGCATCTATTTCAATTGCAGCCTTGTCACGCAGTGTGGTCAATTCCGATAGGGCGTCACGGGCATCTTGTTCGACGGGAAATGTTCGCAACCTTTGTGCAACTGTGTCCACGCGCGCATAAAAGATGTCGAAACGCGTCTCAATTTCGAGATGGGTCTCGTCGGATATCTGAGACCCGTCTTGCGTTTCCATTAAGGCTTGAGCAAGGGCTAGCTGAAGGCGATGCAGTTCCACTTCGACCTGAACGAAGTTCCAGGTTTCGCTGTCAGAGCGTGCAAAAGAAAAGGAATTAACTTTGCGGGACAAGTCAACGGATATGGTCAAGAGGATCAGCAGGACGAAGCTGAAAATCGTTACTGAAACGTACATTTTCCGTCGTGTCAGGCGCCAATGCGGAGACACGTTCAGAAATTTCGGAATGTGGCGTTTCATTCTGACGTTAAAACCCTAATTTCAACGAGTTGCCAGACGGCGGCTCCATACACAGGTTCTGTTTGATATTCTTTGCGTTTGTCGAAGGGATACATGATCCACAGAGGGCCTTTCTCCCGGAGAGAAAACGGCATCCCATCGATCCTGTTGGCAATGATTGGATAGGTGTCATCAATCAAAGCGGGGCTAATATCAACCTTGTAGTCATTGGCTCCAACGAACGTCATTGAATTTTGTTCGTGGATTCCCACCATGGAAAGGACGCTGGTAAGAGAAGGGCCACTATAACTTGGACTCCCTTCTGTCCAAAGCGAAGATGTTTGGAAGGATTGCTGTTCCAACTGCAGAAGCATGTCGTCCGTAATCTCGAAACGTTCATCTGTCCCTTCTATAGAAATTGTCAGAAGCACATCCTGAGCACAGACCATTTGCGGCGATAGCGCGAAACAACCTGCGAAAGCAATCATTTGGGCAGCTTTAAGAGTAAAACTGTGTGGGAACATGGTCATTTCCTTGAGATAAAACGCTTTTAGGGAGATTTTCACCAAAAAAGTTTTTTATACACTGCGCAAAAGTAAAATAGCATCATCTTTAGTTTCCACGTTATTCCACCAAGGATTTATTTGCTCTTAATAGTTTCTGCATATGGCGGCGGCGCTAAAATTCATACAAATAGTAAAAAATTGTATATCCTATAGAGAAAATCCTATGCACAAACCTCAAAGGCAGTCGAACACAGAGATGCAACAGCGCATGGTTTCCGTCCTTATTGCCGACGATCATAAGCTGATCTCAGAGGCTTTGAAGATTATTCTGGTTGAAGAGGGAGATTTTTCCGTCGAAACGAGCGTCTCATTGCAAAGCACCCTCGACGTTCTGCGCGCACACCCAAAGTCTTTTGATGTTGTGATGCTTGATATCTCTATGCCGGGAATGGAAGGTTTGCGATCTGTGAAGCAGGTCGTAGATGCCACCCATGAGGGATCTGTTGTCATTTTTTCTGGAACGGCTGACGATGACTTCGTCTGGCAGGCAATTGAGATCGGGGCAAAGGGATTTATCTCCAAAGGGCAACCTTTTCGCAGTTTTGCCGCGACACTCAGATTGATCGCCGATGGCAACGAGTTTGTCCCACTGTCATTGTCGAGAAGTGTTAAAAACGCAACCAAAGGCGCAGACGGACCCGATGAGCAAGAGCGGCGCATTCTCAAGCTGGTTGCAGAAGGAAAGACAAACAAGGAAATTGCGTTCGAGCTGAATTCGAGCGAGGTCGCAATTAAAATGAAAATGCGGTCGATATGTACGAAACTAGATGCCAAGAACCGCGCACACGCTGCTATCCTTGCGCAAAGACATGGGCTCATAACGATTGAAACGTGAGCAGGGCTAAGAACAATCAATTGTTTCGACTATTCAAATCGGCTCATATGATCAATGGACATGACGGAGATCGCCCGGAGGTCGCGTTTGTCAGCGATCTGGTGGCATGTCTTTCACCTGGATGAGTAACGGGTCAGTGATTGCCCTTAACTTATTACGACAAGTCGTAAATTTCTTATTTATATCTGTCACATGCCTCGAAACAAGCAGCTACGATAATCACGACCAAATTTGCGATAAGCAGGCCCAATGAAAGCGAAAATAGAACATTGAGGCCGATGAGTATCATCACGAGGGATGTAAAGATGAATGCAACTAGAGCCAAAATCCCAAAAAATATCATATTTCACGTCTTCTATTTCGTTACGAACCAATCTTACGGGTGACTTCGGAAATCGCGTTGTCCACGCTTTAAGGATTGCACAACCGATCGTGTGGGCGCGTGTGTAAGTGCAGAGTTGAGGCGTTGAACCCAAACGCGATTGTTCACGGGCGCTTGCAGCAGTGCGAGTTCAAGGCAGGAGTAGGTAACAGGCAGTCGGAGAGAAACATCTGCGAGAAATAATCTGTGCGTTCCGAATTCATCTGTGCTGAAATCTGAAGATACCAGAATTGTCGCCACGTCCGGGAACCGCCCCCGCATTTCCCTAATCCTGTCATACTGAGCGGCGATGCCGCCGAAACTGTCGACGTCGATGAACGCAAAATTGATCTCAGGAATGGCGTCGAGACACCGCATGAACTCGCTGTAATCTTCGCAACAGGTCACGGTTGCGTCGTTTTCCACCAGCATAATTGGCAAGGTGTGCGCCAGAACTTTCGATTGGCTCAGGAACAGACATTTTGCATCCATTCCGTCGAAGATACTGAACATGATTTGCCACCTGCATTTGAATTTAAATCTTTGTTCCCTCACACTTACAGCGGATTGATCCCTGTAGTGTTCGCCCGAAAGGTGAATGAGATTCTCTTTAGTTGTTCGGCCACTCCAATGATCGCCTTCACTAAAGAGGGTCCCGGAAAATCGGACAGTGGCCTATGCCGCATCCTAAATTTTTGAAGGCATTACAGGCGGCAAAGCGCGGAAATTTTGCAGGTCGGTTTAAGACAAGGTTGCTTTGGCGGCATTGCGAACCTGTCTCAAAAGAGAGGACCACTTCACTCATCGCAAACAAAACGGTCAGCCCACAAGGTTTTGCCCGACCAGTATGTGTAGCCAGCATTGGGACATTTGCCGGTGATGCATTCTGATCGGGCAGGCAACACGAGATATGTATTTGCTGCGCGGTCTCGGGGGGGTGATAAGCACAGCGCCTACCCGAAGTCTCGTGTGTGATACGGGCGGTATCTCAGCAAATATGAGGTGGTTTGCGCGCGATTCCAAAGTGTCTTTCGATTGGCGCGGGATCGAAAGTTGCATTCGGGTTCCACGACCTCGGCACGCTGGTCCAGCCGAAGCAGGTTTGCGGTTGCGCCTGATCGACGTCGGTAAAGAGATCGTCCGACCTGCCGAACGGTCCTCCCGCGCCACCCTGAGCGTCTGATCAGGTGCCTGCGCAAGTTTCTGAAAGGGTGAGAATAGTTCAGGGCCAAGTCTGGTTGGACGTGCTGCATGGTCACAGAAAAAGACCGGCGTAAATGCGATGATGAGTGCCGGGGTGGGCAAGCATAGCGTTAAAATCATTATTCAAGTTGGACGATGTGATGCGCCTTTGAGTTGATGTATGCGCAAAAGTTTCCATTTCCTCATAGCGTTTCTCTAAAGGGGATAGGCATGTACTAAAGAGAATTTGATTTGAAGGGCACCAAGTGATTTGAATGAAAGCGTGTCCAGCGAGTTTAAATTTGCTGTGCTCGACCTCACAGCTCAACACCTTCTCCACGCCAATTTGGCGTGGTTTTTTTTAATCAGGGGACGAAAATATTGAGTATTCGCTGTGGTCCCAAGTCGACCTTCGTGGGGGGCGCCTAATACGCGGAGATCACAGGTGCTTTGATCGGGAACCACACCTAACGCTACGGCTCAAAGGCATGTCCATGCAAGATCGGGGGCCGTTGAAAACGTGATGCAAGTCGAGCGGTTCTGAAAACTGCGCCCATGAAATCAACAAGAGGTTCCAAGAGTTTCACTATGTCCGTAAAGATCAAAAAAGGAAAAGGTATCTTGTTTGATGCGGTGCCTGACAGTGGCCAAGTTATGGTGAAGGTCGCGCCACATGGGCGCCCACTTTACATTTGGCCTAACCGCCTTGGATTTCCAGAAAGTCTCCTGCCGAAGATTAAAAAACAGTCTGTTCCCTTCCTCTACCCACCGCAGACTCCGGTTGAATACAAAGGTGGCAGCTGGATTGTAAACATGTGTGCGGACGCAGACGAATATCGCAATGCACTCATTGGTCTTGACCGGGCCTTTGGAGACAAAATCCCTATATTTAATCATCCTCGGGCTGTGGCGATGACACGTCGAGATCTCAGCGCAAAACGTTTGGCAGGGATACCCAACCTGGTCGTTCCTAAATGTGTGCGTTTTATGGCTGATGAGAACAACAGTTTTCAGAGAGCTTTTGAAGCAAACGGGTTCAATTACCCGGTGCTCGTGCGTCCGGCTAAATCTCAAACTGGCCGCGATCTAGTCAAAATCGACAATCCGTTCGACTGGCCAAAAGTTTACAAGACGCATTGGCAAGGTAAGTCCCACTTCATGACCCAATACGTCGATTACTCAAACACATCTGGGGACTTCATTAAGTCTCGGATTGTTTATGTCGGCGAGCGCATGTTTGTGCGACATGTAAAGCGTGCGGAAAACTGGCGCATCCACAACCAGACCGCATCCAGCAAAACAGCGGATGAAGCGTGGGAGGCCTCGATCTCAGAGCAATTGATGAGTGATCCTGTTTTTCACAACATGCTCAGCGAGGTGCCAGTTCGTGTGAAACTGGATTTTTTTGGCCTAGACATTGGTGTCGATCTTGAAAATCGGCGGGCGATACTTTTCGAAGCCAACGCTGCGATGTCTATTTTCTTTGCCACAGGCGCTGATGAGCGCTCGCAGGCGAGGGCGACGCGCCTTCAACATCCGATTGTGCGTGCTCTGGAGGAACATTTTGCGACCCCCAAAAACTGGCGATCCGGCGCGGACATCGGCGAAGAGCCCGTCGAAAGGATCTTTCAGTCATGAGTGTCAGAGACGAACGCGCATTGTTTACAGGCGAGACTCTGCAGGCTCTGGCGGAAACAGCGCAGGACATCCTGCAAGATGCGCTAAATGGGTGCGCGCAAGACTGTAAAGGGTTTCACGGATCGTGGCCGTTTACACAGCTTTTCAATCTCCTCCCCACCACATTGCGTGACAAAGAGTTCATCGCAGATCAGACCGCAGCCGCCGTTGGGGCCGGCGCGCGCAAATTGGTTATTTCAGGCGCTGCCGACGATGGCATTCTAAAGGCAATGCTCTCTAAATTGCCGTCGCCACCGTCAGATTTGGCGGTGCATGTCATTGATCTATGCGACACTCCTCTTAAAGCAAATGTGCGGACTGCAAAGCGGCTTGGAGTCAATCTTTCCATAGCCAAAGCAGACCTTCGGGCTGGGTTGAACGTGAAAGCAGATGTGATTGTTGCTCACAATCTTCTGCCTTTTTCATCTCCCGAAGATAAACAGGTGGTGGTGCAGGCTTGGGCTGATGCTCTCAGTTCGGGTGGATTGCTATGCGCCGTGAACCGGATCAAACCAATGGCCGCCTATGGCGCACCACGATTTCCATTGGCCGTTCATGATGAGATGGTCCAAAGGATTTTGGACCTGCAATCGATCTCCCCATATCGCGATCTTATTCCGCCAGAGCTGTTGGCCGGCCTCTTCAGGGAAGCTCTGGAGACCTCGAAGATGTGGTATTTTCGTTCAAAAGACGAAGTGATCACGCTGTTGGAGGCGGCCGCATTTCGCATCCTTGGGACCCATACTTACAGCCGAAGAGGGGAAGTCCCCTCGCATATGCCTGACAACGAAACCATCAGAATCTCAGCCGTTCGCTCGTAGATCCAACCAAACAAGATCCAAAGGAGATAACATGATCAACAAGAAGACGGGCCGGGCTGTAATTTTGGCGGGCGCGGCGATTTTCGCTCCGATAAGCGCCTATGCGGATATTGTCATCAAGGTCGGTTTTGCCGTTGGTGGTGGATATGATGTAAATGCTCGCTTGATGGCAAACCATCTTGGTCGTTTCCTGCCAGAGGCTGGGTCGATCTACGTTGAAAATGTTGATGGCGCGGGGTCTTTGAGGCTCGCAAAAATGATGCTCGCCAAAGAGCCCGCTGATGGTACCGTCATCGGCTCGATATCCTCATGGTTTCCTGTCGGTGCGACCTTTGATCCAGCCTTGGTTGGACTCGACTTTTCCCAGCTCAGCTGGATCGGTGGGATCGGAACGACGCAAGAACGCCTTTGTGCAGTCTCGTCCAGTCTTGGAATTGCGGACATCTCGGACTTTGCGGAACAAACTTTCCAACTTGGTGCAACCACCTCTGGAACCACCGATGTTATCACCCGCTTGGTCCAAAACACGCTGCATGCTGATTTTGAAATCGTTAGGGGATTTTCAGGTACGGCACCAGTACGAGCGGCGATCATTCGCGGCGAATTGGATGGGTATTGTTCGTTGCGGGTACGTGATCTTGAAAAGGTGTTCGAACCCGGAACGATGACACCGATTTTGCAGGCCTCCTACCGCCCGAACCTTGACCTACCTTATCCGCTTCTTCGCGATCTCGTTGAAGCGCCTGAAGATGTTGAAATTGTTGATTTTATTTTGTCGCATGAGCTGTTTCAATATAGTTTTGCCCTACCGCCCGGCACGCCCGAGGATATTCTAACCGTGTATCGACAGGCCTTTGATGCCATGGTGCAGGATCCCGAGTTCCTCGCTGAGGCAGAAAAGTTGCGCATGCAGCCGAGCCCGATCACCGGAGCTGAACTTGAAGATCATCTGGATCGCATTCAGAAAACACCCTTAGAGGTTCTCGCACGGGCGGGCGCAATGCTTGACTGAGGTATCTCGCGCGCGCCGCCCGGTCTGACCAGATGAGAGATCCCAGATGGATGTCATGACCTTACTCACGGCCGACGCTTTCACTATGCTCATGCTAGGAGTGTCGGCAGGCTTGCTCATTGGGGTCATCCCGGGACTGGGAGGCGTGTTTGGCCTGTCGATCCTCGTCCCTCTGACCTTTGGCATGGGACCGGAAAGCGCGATCAGCCTTTTGATGGGACTGGCCGCTGCCGTCACGATCTCCGATACGATTCCAGCAATTCTTATTGGGGTTCCCGGCTCGGCAGGGGCCAGCCCTACGGCCTTGGACGGTCATGCTCTTGCCAAGCAAGGTCAAGCGGGCAGAGCATTCATTGCCGCCTATACATCAGCTTTTTTCGGAGGAATATTCGGTGCGTTGGTTCTTCTGGCCGCGATCCCGTTTATGACCGTAGCGGCAAGTTGGCTCAAAATCCCCGATTATTTTGCTGTCGCCATGCTGGGTCTCTCCTGTGTGGTCATTCTGAACGGAATGAAACCAAGAGAAGGGCTTGCTTCTGCCCTCATGGGGGTGACCTTTTCGTTTGTTGGTTTAGACAGTTTCACCGGGGAGGAGCGCTGGACCTTCGGCTCGTTATATCTGTGGGATGGATTGCCCATTTCCATTGTATTGCTCAGCATGTTTGCTCTGCCGGAGATAGGCCCGCTTCTGGTTCGCGGGCGCATCTCGGCACGTGATGTTGGCTTTCGGAAAGAGGACATCATCTTGGGCATGCGTGATGTTTGGCGTGAAAAGGGACTTGTGGTGAAGTCGAGCGCGCTGGCCTGCATCGTAGGTATGATCCCAGGGATCGGCCTGTCGGTGATTTCCTGGCTTGTCTACGGGATTGCCTCCCGTCATCGGGGAGACGGTCCGGATTTTGGCCAGGGCAACATAAGAGGGGTGATCGCGCCCGAAAGTGCGGCCAATGCCACGGAGGGGGGGACCTTGATCCCGACTTTGGCGTTGGGCTTGCCCGGCAGCGCTTCTATGACACTGATCCTGAGTGCCTTAATTATTCAAGGCATCGAGCCGGGCCCAGTTTTGATCGCCCAGCACAGAGAACTTGTCGTAGCAATCGTAATTGCGCTTTTACTGGCAAATACGATTGGATCAGTGATGAGCTTGGCCTTGACGCCGCTGCTTGTCCGCATCGCGCTGCTGCGCGCGAATATTGTCGTGGCTATTACGGTCATGGCGGTTTCGTTATCGGTTACTTTGCCAACACCGACATTGCCAGTTGTGCTTGTACTGGTCATCTTTGGGACCCTTGGCATCCTGATGAGGCAACAGGGCTGGTCTAGGCCTTCTTTTGTCCTCGGATTGGTGCTTGGCCCAATCCTTGAGAAAAACTTTATGCTGGCAACGCAGTTGAATGGCTATCACTGGCTTCTACGCCCCAGCATCATCTGCGCGGTGGTCGTCTTGATCGCTGTTCTCTTTATGCGAAGGAAATACGCGCACAAACCCCTTCGAGAGGCTTCGCGCCCCGAAGGGGCCCCCTTACAGTGGGCTCTCATTGCCCTTTCGTTTGCTCTGGTCGCTCTTGTCGCTGTCGGCTCATACAGTTTTAAAATGCAGGCTGCGGTCTTTCCTATAGTGACCGCCGGGGGTCTTTTTGTTGTTACTCTGACCCTGGCTAAGTCCGCCGTTTACTCCGGGACCGCACCGGTATCGCAATTGCCAAAGGCACTTCAAGCTGACGCCAAGATTCTTCTGCTTTTGTTGGCGTTCGTTGCCATGAGCGTCTTTATCGGCGCCGCGCCTGCCGTGTTCTTTTCTGTGACCATCTTCAGCAGCCCTGGCCAAAAAACTTGGTGGCACAGCTCTGCAATTGGTGCGATTTGCGCACTTTTGGTGGGAGGTTTGGAGGTCTCCTTGTATGGTTTGTAGATGGCCTTGTGGCGCGTGAATGACAAATAATCGTTAGGTTGCGTATCTTTTTCATCGGCCCACGGATGAAAGATCAGCCAGTATATTGATAGCCTTACGGCAGGTTTCATTTTGCGACAGAGGAAGAAGACATAGCCACGCAAGCAACGACTTATATAAGTGCAGATGTGTCGAACGGGATGCTTGCCGGCGCGATTTCAGGCAATAAGATTTGCCCCGGCGTTATGAATTTCGTCACACTCGAGACGGCTTTAGCCAGCGTTGATAAAAATTTCAAAAGGCTTTGAAGTCGTGTGGCTTGTCTGCGCCGCGTCGGTGCCGACAGGGTACGGCTCTATCGGTGGGACCGCGTTCTTTGATTCAGACATGGTAGCCCCGGTCGACTAGCGAGAGCGCCTCGGCGAACGGTTCTGTCCTGAAATTTCGCGGGCAGAGCACCAGACAACGGACGGGAAACGGACCTTCGTCGCGATCTGCACCAGATTTCCCAAGGCAATCCGTCCACGCATGCAATCCGGCACACAGTAGTCCCAACAGAATTGGCATCACGGCCAATGTGCCTTGGTATGTGCTTTCCATTTAATCTAACGGGCTATCTTGTGCCTCCAATTGGCTAGGCTTCAGACATCCAAAGCAGTGGGTATCGGGGGGGCATACTTCTTGGTAAGTTACCAAAATATCTACTAATTTTTCCGATAGACATCAGTCCAACTGTCGTGTCTCCCAAGGTCCCCATACATTGATGTCGAGGCAATCAGCACACTCATAGCAACTGGGTAACTGATGGCCTCGTTTGGAAACCCAATAGGAGGAAATAAAAAATGAAACTCTTTCTTATTCTCGCTTCAACAGCAGCTTTGGCCGTAGGGGCCGCTTCGGCCGATACCGTTCTGGGGACGGGGTCTTGGTCCGGGTCCGAAAGCGGCGCAGCCGTTTCGGGCTCCTCTGGTGCAGGCACATTCGGTGGCATCGCAGCAGCCTCCAACAGTTCCTCGATGGGCCTGTCCTCGACCGG
Source organism: Roseobacter sp. TSBP12 (assembly GCF_009129705.1). NCBI lineage: Bacteria > Pseudomonadati > Pseudomonadota > Alphaproteobacteria > Rhodobacterales > Roseobacteraceae > Roseobacter > Roseobacter sp. TSBP12. The sequence goes on along the minus strand of NZ_PYIB01000001.1, from coordinate 42,622 downwards.
TCAAGCGGTTGGCTATACCGGACTGGGCTTTGGGAGCGCAGGGTCGGGTTCGGCTTCTAGCACCACGGCAGTTGGCTCCGTGAACAACACGTCCACCAGCGGTTCGATCGGGTTCGGTGGCGCGAACGCATCTGGCGGCTACACGGGCTCCAATGGCAGCTCCAGCGGTGCCTTTGGCGGATTTGGCACCATGTTCTGATACTTGGTGTCAAAGCCTGACCGCTCACTGCGGTTTCAGGCGGCCGAAGTGGATATCCGAACGTTCCGCTTCGGCCTCATATTAAACCCTCTGCGTTCGGAGAGGAGAAATCTCATGTCTTATGCAAAGAAGGAAACATCCATCGAAACATTGGCAAAGGTCGCCATAATTTCCATGTCAGTGCTGTGGGCAACCTCTGCAGCCAGCCAGTCCAGCACAAGCTCGTCGACGTCAAGTTCGTCGAGTTCAGCGCAGGTGGACAGCAATGCGTCAGCAACCGTAACAAGCGGCAACTCCAATGCCCAGATTTATCTGGATCAAAGTACACCGGGCACGATCAGCACCCAAAACGCCTACAGCGGGTCGTATACGGTGCGCTCCGCACCAGCTGTGCAACCCCCCTCAATGGGGTCGGGTCATCCCTGCGCCTTATCCAACAGCATCGGAATATCCCTCATCGGTGGCGGAGCCGCGGGTGGGTTAAGTCGTGTCGACGAAGCCTGCCTCTTGGCCCAGATGGGACAGGGTCAGGCCGCTTTGATTATGATTGCACGCCGAGACTCCGAAGCCTGTTTTGCACTCCGACAGGTTGGGACCATTCCAGCCGGCAGTGTGTGTTCCGCGTCTGACCGCCGTTCCACGGTTCAAGCACGGCGCACGACGGTTTCCACAATGAATCAGCAGGCGACAACACGCACGACCCCGGCACCGATCTCGCGCTATGTGTCATGTTCAAAACGCTCGGATGGTAAAATTCTCGCCCGAAAACAAATGGGCGCTCCCTACACGAACGAACAGGTGGCTGCATACTGCCGCAGTCAGATAAACTGAATTTGCGGCATATGCGACTTTGAAATCTGGCCCTGCCTCGACCAACTCGCGGCAGGGCACCCGCTTTGGTTCAAAATACTTCCGCAAACATTCATGACATTCATTCGGGTCGGTCGTGGGATGCGTTAAGATGTTCCGCAGACACGCCTTTCCCACTGTTTTTTGCGAAGCGCAGCACCGTTGCAACGGCGCAGATGTCTGGCCGATAGCGAATATCAGGCCACAGGTGTGACGGATTAAATCCCTTGTGGGTCTCTTAGGATGACCGTCCGAACATCAGGTCTCGACATCACGGAAATCCACCGCATGAGCGAGAAAATACCGCGTGTAATCGTCGCGTACAGCCTCGGCGAGACGTTCGAAATAGCTGGCAAATGTTGGCACCATCATGAGATGGCGCGGCATAGCCAACACCATCTTCTGTGCAACGCAGCCTGTATCATAGAAGGCCACATCCTTATGAAGGCGGTCTGGCAGATTGCTGTGTAACGTCATGGACAGATGACACGTTCCAAGATTCGCGGCGACGATTTCGATCGCGCCCACATGCAGATCACTGGTAAAATAGGGCGCAGCTGATGCCAATCGCGATTTGTACCATGCATTGCTTTTTGCAGACCATTCATGTGGCGCTCTGACGGCGACGCGTTTCTTTAGGGCTTGCGGCAAGGGCGCAGAGATGCTGTTTGAGTTGATAATGTCGATGGCAAGTTTCGGGTCCACACTTTTCGGTACGGCCCACAAAATACGGTCTTCATAGAGCGTTTCGTATTTGAGGGATGTTGTTTCTCTCAAACCTTCCGTCATCACCATAAGCCCAATGCTGGCTTTTCGAATCGCGAGATATTCGAGAAGGGTGGTGCTGGAGTCAGCGAGTTCTATCGAAAACTCCGATATCCTCGGATCAGCATGTGCTTGGGCCGCAGCCAATCCCCATATGCGCCCGGCGTGCGATGGGATGGTTGCGAAGCTTATTTTGCATTGTTTCTGTCCAAACTGTTCACAATGACGACCTCTGCCCTCTTCGAGATCGGACAAAACAGTGCGGGCAGTGCTTGCCCAGAGTTCGCCAGCCCCTGTCAGAACCTCTGATCTCTGGCGATCTCGATGCACCAACTGTGTCCCTAGGTCCTCTTCCAGTTTTGCAAGCTGGGCCGAAACTGTCGGCTGCGACAACCCCAGAAGCTTTGCAGCTTTGCGTATTGATCCAGAGATCGCAATTGCATTCATGACCTCCAGTTGACGTATGGTGATTGCGTTTGAATAGTTCATCCCCCCCCCCGATTTCCAGCGGCACCTTATAAAGGCGACGCTTGCATTCAACTCGGCCACGGCAAGCGGCGATATAAATCGTCTTTTGCGCTTTTCGCTCATCCTGTCCCGATGCATTTTACATCCTGCGAATGAAGCTTTTCTCCTGGACGCACGTCAGTTCAGGATTTCCATACAGTGACTAAGTGCTTTGACCAATTCCGGTCGCCATGTGACCGATATTGTCGTAGAAATTATTTAGATCTCACCTTGACGATCACAGACAATGTCATGCGAAGCGCGCCCGCCCAATCTGGCGCAGGTGAGTTGGATTAACCTTTTTGACTGTGAAAACAGATTGCGGCCTCAGTCCGGTTCGTAACGCCGAGCTTACCCATGATGCGGTGAAGATGTAGTTTGATCGTATGAGCCGAGACGGAAAGTTCATTGGCGATCATTTTATTGGGGTGCCCCGACGCAACCAATTTGAGGACTTCGCGTTCCCGCGGAGTCAGTTTTGCAACCCCTCGGGCGCACACAACATCGCGTAGGCCATCAGGTGAAACGTCGTTTTGATGTTCCTCGATATAGTGCTGCGATACCCCGCTTTCCCCGTTGATTGAGTGCATTGCCCTCAACGCGCAAACAGGCAGGTAATGCGCACCGCAATCAATCAGACGGATCAACTGAACCCAAGCTGTCAGATTCAGATTCATAGGCAAAACACTTATCGCGTATTTTGATAGGCGCTCGCCCCACCGTCCCACCACATCTGTGGCACTCACATCATTGCGCACTGCAATGGCCAGTCTAATCCCTGGTGTCTGACGGCCTTGACGGTCCAGAAACGCCATGAGTTTCTCCGCATGACGTTCATCTACGATCAAAAGGCGTGTCATTTGCTGTTTGGGCTGAACAGGATGTGCAAAGACCAGATCCCAAGTCTCTATATCAGGAAAGCGAGACGCCCGAACTTCCTCAAACTCCGTTTCAATTGTCCTGAGGACAACCTCTGAAAATAACCTTTGCGACCCTATGAATGTGAATAAATCTTTTTGGCACATGTTTGACTGCACAACGACTTGCGCGACGTCCTGATCAGCTCCATTCGGTTCGTACATTTCAACCTCCCCTACTATTTCTCCAACTGTACAGGCGGCCGCCCCCTAAAACCAAACGCCGCATATCGCTGGACACCCATGTTAGTACACCATAGTTAGCAGAAAATTGACTGTCATTAATCTATGTCAAGCAATTGAAAACCCTATCACCTGCACAAAAGAACAACTTGTTTTTGGCATTTATTCGCATCTTTAGGCGCAACGTTTCAGCCCTTTGAGTGCTTTAAAACCTGCAAGTTTCACTCAACCCAATGATCGTAAAGGCTTATATCGGCAATTTATGAGGCCGCGTTCAGAGCTTGAGGAGAGGCAAGGCATATTAACCAAATGGCTAAATAACATTGGTTCCTAGATCAACTTTCGACACAAATTACTGGGGTGCTGAGCATATGGCATGGTGCAGCCACAGCATCTACTCGTCCACCGACCGAAAAGATTGTGTGCCATGCCCCAGAACAGTTTGGGAGCATGGCACCATCCAGCCTCGATACCGCAAGCCTTTTAATGTGTCTGAGCTGCCCTGTACGTTATCGGCCCAAAAGGTGCATTCATGCCGAGATGTACCACAGTACATCGACGTCGGGGAGGGGCGTCGGGGATAGTCGCGTGCTCCTTAGACGCGCATGCAATCCATGCATAATTCCCTGATAATTCCGCATTCGGAAGGTGAAGGTCTTTTGGGAGAGCACCTTTTGTGATCTGGACGACCCAAATGGAGTGAAACGGATGAGCAGACAAACTCACACCAGAGACATGCGGCTTTCCGATGACTCACGTCCAATGCTGACATTGCGGTAGCGACACATGCCGGTCTGGCGCTGAAACACCGACACGCCCAGCAGCCAAACCCGCACGGCCCGCTTGGCCGGGCCGCCAATATGGGCATGATAATCCGCCGTCACATCGCGGCTTTCACTCTGCCATTCGCCCAAATCGGCAAGGCCGCTGCGTTGCACCAGATGTGTTTCAATCGCATCCCACCCCGGCAAGGGACAGCGAAACACATGACCGACAGGCAGTTGCGCGCTCCACAGATAGGTCAAATCCTGACCATCATCAAACTCGACCCCGATAGACAGGTAATCATGGGTCGTCATCTGATCTTCGGCCAAACGCGAGGGCAGTTCGTCCACCAGCCAATCCCAATCGAGCTTTAGCCCCTCCACCAGATCCATGTTCACATCGCGTTGCAAAATGGAAACGGTCTTGTGGGTGTGGCAGGCCATTTCGTCACCGTCCTGACGGAACACCCCCGCTTCTCCAAAATGGAAATGATTGTGCCAATTGGCCGGGGTCACATCCGGGAATTCGGCGCGCTGAAGCGCGTGTTGCACAGTGCCATCCACATCGCCTTGGGCCATCAGCCGTCGCAGCCCCGCAACCGGATCGGTTTTCCATGCAATCGCAATGCCCTCGACCCGACCATCGGCGGCGGAATAGGCCTCAAGCGGGATCGCAAGCGCGCCAGTGGCATCGGCAAGTTCACCCGCTGAGCGGGCGATTTCCAATGGCCCGTCCTGATCGGCAATCATCGTGCCGACATTTTCCATCGGGTTGAACAGCGCGCCCCCTGGGCTGCGCGCGAAAAAGACAAATCCCGGTTCCAGCCACAGATCAAGATCACGCGCCAGATACCATCGCCCACTCAGCAAGAATGTCACCGCCTGTCCGGCGCGCACATCCATGAGTTTGGTGTCCCAAGGCACTGTCGTCCCGGTCAGGACAAAGGGCGTGGCCTCGGCAATGGCCTCGCCACCTGCGGCCTCGACCAGCGCCAGCATCCGCCGCGCAAAATCGCCGTCGCTGTAACGGTCCGCCCATGCCGATGCGCTCAGGCCACCGGTGCCCGCGACAAAAGTTGACGCTCCTAGGCCACGCAATATGGCTCGGCGCGAAAGGTCCAATCCATGACAAGCACAAGGCATTTCTCTCTCCTCCTTTGGGGTTTGTCGGTCCCTGCTATCGCCCCGAAACCGAGGGCGGGTCATGCGCGTGTAAGAACTCTGTAAGATCGGACCCGGTGACCAAGACCAACGTCCAACTTCTTTCATTTTGGGGCACGGTTAGATTTCTGAGCATGGTTCAGATCCCCAATCCGCAGCAATTCCGCCGCACATCCCCCTTGCTTGCACCGGTGGGGTTGCTCATCCTTTTGCCGATGATTGCGCTGGCCTTGTTGGGATTGCGCTATGTCGAAGCGGATAAGGCGGCGGTCGCCGAGGTGCAGCGGGCACAACAGCAGGTGAGCGCCGATGCGCTGGCGCAGGGGATCGTCTCCCATGCCACCGCGCGGGCTGACGCATTGATCGGCTCTGCCCGGACCCGGTTTGCGACAGATGGCCCGCAAGGCCTGCGCAATCTGTATCTGTCACAGCCGGAACTGGCATTGGTGGTTGTTTTTGATGCGGCAGGCACACGGGTCTTTCCCGAAACGCAAGAAGTGCCGCTGTTTGCCGAGGCGCATTACCTGCGCCTCGGGCGGACCCGGCTTGCCGAGGCACAAACAAAGGCGAAGGATCACAAAGATCATATTGTCTGGGTTGGCGCCTTGTCAGACGTTGAAACGCCAATTGTGGCGTGCCAAGTGCAAGATGGTATCACGGTTTGCCTGTTGCTCCATACTGCGCCTTTGCTGAAAATCGCCGCCTCTGAACCGCTCGAAACTCTTGGGACCGAAACCACCCCGCCAGAGGGGATGGCAAGGGTGCGCGCGCCCCTCGCGGAGCCATATTCCGGCTTTGCCGTGGCGGTGGATTATCGGCCCATTCCAAGTCGCGGCTGGCGCGGGCTGGCCCTGATGCTTGGCCCCACCGTGTTGGGAACCGGTCTCGCGGCCTGGCTTTTGGTTCTGGCACAGCGGGCCGTCCTTGGCAGCGAACGGCGCAGGCGGCGTCTGCTTGCCGAGATGTCGCATGAATTGCGCACACCGCTTGCAAATCTGCGGCTTTATTCCGACATGTTGACGCGCCACAGCGAGGATGTGGTCCGGGTCCGCCGCTATGCACGGGTCATCGCGCAAGAAGCCACGCATCTGTCCGACATCGTTGATAACACCTTGATTGTCACGGTCAGGGGCGGTTCTCCCTGCCGCGCGCCCATCGTTGCAAAAGCGGATCAAGTGGTTGCCGCCGTCTTGGACCGGTACGGCCCGAGCCTGATTGCACAGACCCCACCACATCTGGACCTGCAAGCCGCCAAAGCGATGCGCTTTGATCGGGATACCTTTGAGCGGGTGTTGGTGAATGTGCTGGACAATGCCCGCAAACACGTGCCCGGCACAGAACTGCGCATTACCACTCGGCTCACTGCGGATAGGCTGGTGCTGGACATTTGTGACACTGGCCCAATTTGTGACACGGGCCCAAAGCGTACGCCGCACCATGAGAATATGACCGGGTTTGGGTTGGGCTTAAACGCCTGCCACACCATGGCCGAACAGGCCGGCGGGCGCTTTCGCCCGCAGATTACACCAAAGGGCAGCCGTTTCACCCTTGAACTGCCACTCCATCCCGACTTTGCCGAGGCGCAATGCGTATCCTGATTGCCGAAGATAACAACGCCCTGCGGGAGGGCCTGTGCGATTTGCTGGCCGGGGATGGTCATGACTGTCATCCCGCCGCTGACGGTCTGACCGCCCGCGCGCTGTTTGATGCCGCGCCTTTTCCTGTGGTGATTTTGGATGTGGTGATGCCGGGGATGGATGGGCTCAGCCTGTGTCGCCACATCCGCAGCACTGCCCCCCACTGCCAGATCCTGATCCTCAGTGCCCGAGGCGAATGCTTTGACAGGGCTTTGGGTTTGGAATTGGGTGCGGATGACTATGTCGCCAAACCCTTTGATCCGGCAGAGCTGCGCGCCCGCATCAAGGGGATGGCACGGCGGGCAGGCGGGCCTCCGATCGGAGAAACACAGTTTCAGATGGATGATCTGTGGATCGACCCACTGCGCCTTACCGCGCGCCGTTCTGGCGAGGACAACATTCCGCTTAATCCGCGCGAGCTCGCCGTTTTGCGCCTACTCTACCGGCACGCTGGCATCCCGGTCAGTCGCAACACGCTTTTTGATGAATGTTGGGGCCGCGATTATTTCCCCAACAGCCGCGCGCTGGATCAATATATCTCTGCCTTGCGTCAGCGCATTGAGCGACAGCCAAGGCAGCCTCGCATCATCGAAACAGTGCGTGGGATCGGCTACCGATACCCGCGCTGACGCGGAATCTTACAAACTTCTTGCAGGACCATGACCAAGCGGCGCGGGCCCGCTTTAATCTGGCATGATCAAGCAAGAGGAGGTTCCCCAATGCGTTTCGCAACTGTTTTGACACTGGCCTGTGGTTTGGCCCATCCCATTCAGGCCGACAACCTTGGCACGCTCAACCCCGAAGAGGGCGGATTGAACAGTCTGGAGGCAAACATCGCCTTGCACCCGGATCGCATCGGGATGCTGTGCTGGATCGCCTATGAGATTCAAAAGGGGGGCGGAAAAGAGTCAAAACCCGCAGCAGAAGTAATGACAACCTGCGCGAAAAACGGGAATGCTCCCTCGATGATCATGCTGGCCCATGCTTATGAAAATGGTCTCGGGGTGGAAAAAGACCTGACACAAGCAACCTATTGGCTGCATGAAGCCGCCCAGACCGGATATTCCCTTGCTGAATATCACTACGGCATGGCGCTGTTCACAGGAAGCGGCACCACCAAAGACCATGCCGCCGCCCGTCTCTGGCTCAAACGAGCCGTCGAACATGGCAGCGATGCGGCCCGCGAAGCCCTGTCCCAGTTTGAATAACGCCTTGAAGGGCCCATCCCCTGGCCCGTTCCGCCTTGCGGCACATGTCGGGTTGGGCGAACGCGGCCTCAGTTGCCTGTTTCATCCGGAGACAGGGATGAGGGCGCGTGGCGTGTCCGTTTGTGTCTTGCGCCACTGCACCAACGAAAAGTGAGTGGCAGGGGAGGGGCGTGTCGAGATTCCGTTCAAGGCCGATCCCGGTGTTGATCACATAGTCCAACAATCGCACCTTTCATTTATTGGGATCGTGAAAACATATTGCCAGCGTCCGGGTGGGTTGGTCCCATGGCCTTTGACAATGGGATTGCTCATCGGCCCTCTCCTCTATGGATCTGGTGTGAACGGGCGAGAGCGGCGGGCCGCAACAGCCCGCCTGTTACGTTAAAGTGTGCGGGTCGAGAAATACCAGTCGACCGTCTCATAGCCTTCGCTGGCGCGGGCCATGGCCGCCTCGGGTGTTGCCGGGGTCGGCACGATCACCGGCTTGCCGGGGGTCCAGTTTTCGGGCATCGCGCATTTGTGTTCGTCTGCGGTCTGCATCGCCACCAACAAGCGATAGATTTCGTCCACCGAGCGCCCGGCATTCATCGGGTAATAGACCATCGCCCGCAGCACGCCTTCTGGGTCAATCAGGAAGGTTGCACGCACGGCGGCTGTGTCGGACGCTCCGGGCTGGATCATGCCGTAGGCTTGCGCCACCGCCATGTTCAAATCCGCGATGATGGGGAATTTGATCTCAACACCAAATTTTTCCTTGATGTTCAGCATCCAGGCGATGTGGCTGTAATGGCTGTCGATGGACAGGCCCAAAAGTTCGGTATTGCGCGCGGCAAAATCATCATGCTTCTTGGCGAACGCGATGAATTCGGTGGTGCAGACCGGGGTGAAATCGGCCGGGTGCGAGAACAGCACCAGCCACTTGCCGCGATAATCCGCAAGCGTTTTGCGGCCGTGCGTGGTGGGGGCGTCAAAGGCCGGTGCGGGTTCGTTCAAACGTGCGCCGGGGTATTGGATTTGGTCGGTCATTTTTGCAGTCCTTCTGTGTATCGTCTTGATGACACAGAGATAGAGAATGGACAGATATAGGGGAAATCGAATATAACTACATCTGTCATAGGATTCTTCTATCAATGCCAACTCTTCGCCAATTGCGCTTTCTGACCGCCGTCGCCGAGACGCTGAATTTCTCGCGTGCGGCCGATCTGTGTTTTGTCACGCAGCCCACGCTCAGCGCGGGGATCAAAGAACTCGAAGACCGTTTGGGCGTGCCGTTGATTGAACGCACCCGGCGCAGCGTGATGTTGACCCCGCTGGGCGAAGAGATCGCCGACAGAGCACGGCGTCTGCTTTTGGATGCCACCGAGATCGAAACGCTGGCGCGTGCACATCAAAATCCATTCAAGGGCGATCTCAAACTTGGATCGATCCCGACGATTGGGCCCTATCTGTTGCCACCGGCCCTGCCTGCAATCCGCGACGCCTTTCCCGAATTGCGCGTCTACCTGCGCGAGGAGATGACCGAGAGCCTAATTGAGGGCCTCAATGCAGGGCGTCTTGATCTGATCCTGATCGCGCTGCCGTTTGAAACGGGGGCACTGGAAACTTTACCGCTGTTTGTCGACGGGTATCAACTGGCCACCCCTGCAGATTGGCCGGTGCCCAACGGAGCCGAGGCCCTCACCCAAAGCGGGCACCTCATGCTGCTTGAAAAAGGTCATTGCCTGCAACGTCATGCACTCGCGGCCTATCCCGGCCGCATCTTCGCGGCGCAGGACAGCTTTGCCGCGACCAGTCTCACGACATTGATCGCAATGGTGTCAGAAGGGTTGGGGATCACGCTTTTGCCAAATCTCGCGATTGAGGCCGGGGTGGTCGGCTTGCAAAAGATTCAACTGACACCACTCCCCGACGCTTGCCCCCGTCACGTGGTCCTCGCATGGCGCCCCGGATCGGCACGGCATGAACTCTTTGGCAAGCTTGGCGACATCTTGCGACGCGAAGGATGAAGATTGTCGGAGAAACTTTTGCACTCAGAGACGCTTTCGCACACTCGGCTCGCTGAATGCCCACCTCACTCACGAGTTGCCCACTGGTAAGATTTTCCCATGACTGTTTTCGAGCGGGATGTAAGATCATGCGTAGTATTACTGTAATGTTTGCGGGCATCATTGCCTTAGTCACGCTTTGTGTTTCGGCGTATCTTGGAGTTTCGCTATTCTGGATGTTCACAAGCTATCTTGCAGCTGGGTATGGCACGCTCGCGATAATCAGTGCTTACATGTATTTCACGAGAAAAGATTTTTGACCATTCACTTCCGGGCAACAATAATCTTGGTCATAGTCGGTCTCCTTTACGATGTGGTTCGTGCAAAAACCACTTTAGGGGCCTGAGACCCGGCTATGACCACCTACTGCGCTATTTGAGGGCTGCGCAGATGGCTATAGCCTCTCAATCAGCGTCATTCCAAAGGTGTTACGGCCCGGAATACATCAGTGGAAAGCTGATGGCTTGGGCCGAGAAACGCAACATCCGGCTCGCATACATCCAGCCGGGCAAGCCGCAACAAAACGCCTATATCGAGCGTTACAATCGCACGGTTCGCGGCGAATGGCTGGCCAATACATCTTTGAGACGATTGAGGAGGCACAAGATCAAGCAACTGAACGGCGCTGGACTTACAACAACAAGCGACCCAACATGGGCATCGGCGGCATGACACCCGCCATGAAATTGAAAACAGCCGGGCGAATTCTACGGCTGAACCCCATTCAAAATGGCGGGATTACCGAAAGAGGGGGGGCAGCCTCGATTTTGGCACAATGGCGGCTCAATAATCCTTTTCAAAATAAACCCCAACGCCGGTGTCGCCGGTAGAGGAGACGGACCCTTTGACGGTCACCTTGTCGGTGGCGTCAAGGTTGAGGTTGATCACCGATTTGCCATCACTGTCGATGGTCACATCCGTGTAGATTTTATCCGAAATATATTTGCCGAGTTTCAACGAGCTGCCGCCCTCATCGGAGGTTTGCAGGTCAAGATCGTCGAGGCCAAAACTGTTGCGGATCGAACCGACAAGCCCACCACCGCCGCCGGTTAAGGTCGCCACAGCCGAGGCCATTTGCGCCGCTTGCAGAGCGGAAATTTGGCTCAGACCGCGACCGAACAACAGTTGAGAAAGGATTTCTTCTTGCGGCAAGGTGGGGGAGGAGCTGAGCGTCAAGGCCAGCGCACTCAGCGGCCCTTCGGTGACCAGTTGCACGTTCAAGTCAGGCGTCTGCGTTTCCGCGACAAGCCGCACCACGGGGTCCAACTCGCCCTGCAGGGTCAAAGTGCCCTCTTTCATCACAATGCGTTTACCCAAAAGCGACAAGCGCCCGCGGATCAGCGAGAATTGCCCCACCGGGATCACATCCTGCGTCGTGCCGCGCAGGCGCAGCCGCCCGCCGAGTTCCGCATCCAAGCCACGACCGCGAATGAAAATCTGGTTCGGGGCGGCGATAGTGACATTGAGACCATAGGAAGCCCCCGGTCCGCCATTGCTATCAGTGATCACAAGTCCCGCGCGCTTGCGGGTGGTGAGCACAGCGCCGGTTTGGCCGGTGTGGGTGATCTCGGGGATGTCGCCGCTACCGCCAAGACCAGAGGCGGACACAGTGATGTCGGTGCGGCCCAATGTGAGATCGCCCGCGATGGCAGCCCCCCCAGACAGCGGACCAGTGATGGCCAAATTGCCATTCAAAGAAGTGCTGTAGAGTGTCGGGTCCACCAAGGTCAAACCATTGAAAGCCATCGTCACATCGGCGGGAACTGCGCCGGTGAGGCCAATTTGACCAGAGGCAGAGATGCCGCCGCCGGTGTCGGCATTGGTGACCACGTCGATTTGGGCGCGTTCGCCCGAAAGCGTGATCGTGCCACGCTCCACCGTCAAAGCCAGCCCTGCGTCTGAGACCACCACTCGGGCGCCGGGGGTGACTTGAACTTGTCCCGACAGCGACGAGAGGGCGAGCGGGCCGTTGAGTGCGAGGTCAAAGCCAGCGTTACCTTGGGTTAGCGCGGCGGTGGTGAAACGGTTGGACAGGCCCAAAGGGGCGGTGCCGGTCAGCGACAGGTTGGCTCGGCTCGCGTCTTGGGCGAGGGTACCGGTGACACGCGCAGTCGATCCGCCGGGGCCGGTCATATTGGCCTCGGTTTGCCACGGCGCTGTGACGCTCGCGCGGGAGACATCGGCGGCAAGGGTCAATGGTCCGGAAAGGCCAAAACCGAGGCGCGCCACGTCGTCGAGGCGGGCGGAGAGCGTCAGCGCCCCGGCCTCAGACGACAGCGTGCCCTTGGCGGAGGCGGTTACGGCCCCCGTCGTCATATCCGCCGCGCGCAGGATCAGCCCGGTTTCGTCGCGTTTGGCAGAGAGGCTCACCGTGCTGGAGCCATTGGTCAGCGCGTCCACTTGCGCGATGCCAAAGCGCAGATTGGTGCCTTTGGCCTCGGCGGTCAGATCGAACATCCCACTGAGGGGCGCGTAGCTGCCCGAGCCTGTTGCCTGAACCGCCCCCGCAAGGCCAAGGCCGGACAGGCGGGCAAATCGTGCCAGACGCGGGGTGTCGAGGCGCATGTCGCCAGTGAATTCAAGCCCCGCGTCAAGCCCGGCCAGCCGACCTTTGACGGCGACGGTGGTCGCGCCGGTTTTGAGTTCGACTGTCTCGAAAACGATGTCCTGCCCCTCTTGCCATGTCAGTTGGGTCAGCAGGCTGGGATTTGCGCCAATGGCGTCTTGAAGGGCGGGATCATCAGAGACGAGGCCGATCACGGTGGCGTCAATCTTGGCGCTCACCGCGCCCAATGTGGTCAGGCCATTGTTATCCGTCAATCGCGCGATGGTGCCACCCGCATTGATCGCCGCTTTGCCAAGGCTCAACCCGTCCTGCGTATAGCCATCGACATCAATCAGCGCGGTCCAACCGTCGCCTTGTTCGGCATCGTAATTGGCAATGATCAGGGCTTTATCGACCATGCTGCGCGCAGAGCCAAAAGGCAGCAGCGTCGGGCGGCCGTCAGGGCTTTTGAGCGACCCGGAGAGGGCGAAGGAGTGTGGCAGGCCATCGGCGCCAATCTTGGCCGCACCGACCATCGAGACTGCTTGGGTAGAGAGGGTGAATTGCTCAAGCTCAAACCCGCCCGCAGGGAAGGATTGGCCACGCGCTTGTAGTGTTGAGGAGGAGCCAAAGAACCGCGCATATTCGGCGCTGAACAACGGGGTGAGATCGCCGGAGAGATCAGCCGTAAACGCCCGTGGGGCAGGGGCGTCCGGTGCGTTTGGGTCGGCTTCGGCTTTGAGGGCCACTGTGCCGGTGAGGCGGTCTTTTCCCTGCGTTGCCAAGGCGATATCGGCGGTGAAATCATCCAAAGGACCCGCGCCCTTGGCCGTCAGAGACAGCTCAGGCGCACCGGGTAGGTTGGCAAGCGTGGAGATCAGGCCGCCCGCGCCTTCCGTGAGGGCCAGATCAAGATCCAACACCTCGGTTGTACCATCAAAGGATACACCTACGGTGAAAGCGCCTTCTGCTGCATCCAGACGTTGAATGCCCAACGTCGCGGCACCCGAACCACCGGCCAAATTGGCGCTGCCAGCGAGGCTCAGATCCACCGCTTCGCCCAGTTTCAACACCGGGGCTCCAAGATGGACACGCTTGGCCTCAATTGTGCCGATATTGATCGACACGGGCAAATCCGGCAAGGAAAAGGGTGTGGCTTCGGGCGCGGGGAGCGCGGTCGTGGCCTCTGCCACGGGCAGGCGGTCAAACAGGATTTCACCCGCCGTGATGCGGTTGATCTCGACCCGACCGGAAAAAAGCGCAGCCCGGCTCCAGTCCAGCTCGACATCGCGCAGGGTGAACCACACGCCAGTGTCATCGGCGATGGTCAACGCGTCGAGTGTGGCCTTGGAGGACAACAGGCCTTTGAAGCCTTCGATGCGAATATCGCGGCCCGCACCCGACAGGTTGTCTTCCAAAAAGCCAACAATCACAGAGCGGTCCCGGGCGGTTTGTGCCGTGTCTGTTTGTGCTGTGTCGGGGCTGTCCTGCGCCATCAGCGTCAGAGGGATGCAGATGGCGGTCATGACCGGAAGAAATTTGTTCAAAACGCTTGCCCTATGCCGATGTAAATTTGGATGCCGTCACCCGTGTCGCCCGTCACAGGTCCGGCAAGGTCAAGGCGGATCGGGCCAAAGCCGGTGTCATAACGCAGCCCAAGGCCTGCGCCCGAATGCCATTCGGCGGCGTCGCCCGGCAAAGCCGATGTGCCGATGCCGCCGAGGTCATAAAAGCCCACGACGGAAATTTTACCCGTGACCAAGGCGCGCAATTCGGTTGAGAGGCCAAGGAAGCTTGAGCCGCCTGTGGCATTGCCGCCGCCCAAATCGACGTCGAGGGATTGGTATGGTTGCCCGCGTACGGTGCCGCCGCCGCCGGAGTAAAACAGCAGATCGGGGGGCACCTCGGTATAGTCCGCCCCGGAGATGGACCCCAGTTGCAGCCGCCCAGCCAAGGTAAACCGATCATCGTCCCCAAAAGAGAGATAGCCGCGACCATCGGCAGAGATGCGCACGCCGGAGGCCGATCCGCTCACGCCCACAAAGGGCAGGATGTCGGCGTTGAAATAGGTGCCGGATTTCGGATTGAGCGCATTGTCACGCCCATCGCGGCTGCCGTTGATCGGGAAAATCACATGCGAAAAAGAGCGCGAGCCAAGCGAGTCCTCGACCTCGGAATAGCGGTAGCCGAAGCCAAAGGAAAACGTCGAGTTCTTAGAGGTTTCCACATCGGCGCTTATGGTGAATTCGCCACGGTCCGAAAGGTAATCCGGTTCGTCCAGATGTTCGATTTCAGCGCCAAGGACGAGGGTTGTTTTGCGGGTAATCGTGGCGGGGCGGCGGTAGGTTGCGCCAAGGGTGTAATCCACGCCTGTGGTGCCGCCGAGACCGCCGATTTCGGCGTCAAAGCGCAATCTGTCGGCGTTTTTGGTGAGGTTGCGATGCATCCAGTAGGCCGAAATCGTGCCGCCTTCGAGCGATGACAGTTCCGCGCCAAAGCCAAGGCGACGCTTTTTTTCGTCCACCAGCGTTGCGGTGATGTCCAGGGTTCCATCCGCATTCAGAGCGTCGGCCTCTCGCAGGGTGATCGAGCGGAAAGTGCCGGTTTTTTGCAGGCGCCGGGTCACCAGATCAAGCGTGTCGGGATCATAGGCGCTCCCCGTTGGCAAGTTGGCGATACGCGACAGGCGATCTTCGCGCACGCGGGTGTCGCCTGCAAATTTCAGGCGGCCAAAGGCAACGGCGGGGCCGGGATCGATGGCGAGGGCGACATCGAGTGTTTTGCTGTTGTGATCTGCGATAATTTGTTGATCTGACAGGGCCGCTTTGGCGTGCGATGCCTGCCGCCATGCCTCGATGGCCACGTCTTTTGCCTCGCCAACCAGACCGGATTTGGCCACCGCGCCGGATGTGAAATCTTCGGGCAATTGCGTGTCGGGGGCGAGCGGGGTAACGGTGGCGCTGCCAAATCGGAACCTTGGGCCGGGGGTGACGGTGATCACCACTGCGTCGATCGTCGATGGCAATGAAATCAGGGACATATCCGCCCCTTCGCGCCCGTCTACGCGGATTGAAATACTGGGCCCATAATAGCCCTCTCGGTAGAGCGCACCGATCAGAGCGCGGTAATCGGACTGAACGGCGGCGATGATTTCTTCGGGGGTTGTGACGTCGTTTTTGGCGGCTTCCAAGATGGCAGAGGCGCTTTCCAGCCGGGTTTTGACCTCGCCCTCGGCCGTGGTTTCAAGCGTGGCCTCAAAGGCATTCGAGGTCCCTGCGTAAAGCAAGGCTACCGCCACAAACATAATCCCTCTAAGCACCGCTCGGCCTTCCTCTTTGACGTGGTCACTCGCCCTCTACATAAAGCAACTATGCGGTGTTCCCAGCATTGTTTCCAGTGTCCGCACGAGTCTTTTCACGCGGCTGTGATGAGGTGGCGGTTTGTTGCTTGCGTGGTTTGGGGGCGAGGCCTAGGGTCCGCGGGAATAAAAGGAGGGCAGTATGGCCGAATGTGAAATATGTGGTGCGGATGCGGCATTGGTGGATGTGACCGTTGCGCCCAAAACGGAGGTGGCGCATCTGTGCGAGACCTGTGCGGGCGGGATCAAGGGGGAGGCGGTGCCCGAGGGGCATTGGCAGGCGTTGACCACGTCGATGTGGTCGGAAAACGATGCGATCAAAGTGCTGTCCTGGCGGTTGCTTAATCGTTTTGGATCAGAGGCTTGGGCGGCAGATGCGCTTGAGATGCTCTACCTTGAACCCGAGGTCGAAGAGTGGGCCAAGGCGGCCGGTCCTGAGGTCATTCATCGCGACAGTTTGGGCGCGGTTTTGTCGTCTGGCGATACGGTTGTGTTGATCAAGGACCTTCCGGTCAAAGGCGGCGGCTTTACCGCCAAACGTGGCACGGCTGTGCGTGGGATTTCATTGGTGCAAGACAACGCCGGGCATATCGAAGGCCGGGTGGAAGGTCAGCGGATCGTGATCCTGACCGAGTTCGTGAAGAAGCGTTAATTCAAAAAACAGTGCCTAAAATGAAAAACGCCCGCAGAACTTAATCTGCGGGCGTTTTAGAATTCTGTTCGAAACAGGCTTACGCCATTTCGATGTTGACTGCGCTTTCGCGGCCGTCACGACCAGCTTCGATGTCGAAAGTCACTTTCGCGCCATCGGCAAGACCGGACAGGCCAGAACGTTCGACAGCAGAGATGTGCACGAACACGTCTTTTTTGCCGCCTTCAGGCTCAATAAAGCCAAAACCTTTGGTAGAGTTGAACCATTTCACGGTGCCATTAGCCATCGTGTGTCTCCTAGTTTAGATGTTGCCCGCTTAAGTGCGGCAACCCGGCGTAGTCAGGGATCGATCGAAGACTGTAGCCGATGAAGGAGAACAGAAGGGTCGATAGAGGTAACGTAGCGAGGCCCTTATGACAGGATTCTATGCGCTTGCATAGGGGAATGTTTGAGGGGGATTTGAGTGGAGTGGAAGCTCTCGTATTGAGACCAATCACAGATGCTTGCATCTGTAACGCAAGTCTTCGGCGAAGCGAGGACGGGGCTGGCAGCATATTGCAAAGCAATGTGCGAGAAGCCGCCTGACCCTCCCCCATGGGAGGGCGCGTTTTACGTCCCCTCCTTGGGGTCAGGCGCGGGGGAATTCATTTTGATCGTCCCATTCCGGCATGTCATTTGAATCCCAAAGAAGCATACCATCCTCAAAGGATTGACCAGCTAGAAGACCTGATTTGAGCAGAATTTTTGTAAAAAAGTGTTGAGCTATTTCAAATCTCTTACCTACAGTTGCGGGTAGGTTGCAAAATCACGTGCCGAAAAATTGAATCTTTCCCAGTCTCCAGGTAGAGGCACTTGATGCGAAAAGCGATGTATAAAATCGTTTCGCAAATGGACCAAGAGTTCTAAGTAGAGCGCATCACGTTGAGATAGGCCTGCTTTTTTAAATGACCCGTCATTTGGCCAAGCATCGAGCGGCTAAGTTTTTCATGCTTAAGTAACATTCTGCCGCCTGCATCAAGTGCCTCATAGTGCTCAGGTTTTCCAATTCTGACTTTTGACGCAATAAAAAGAAGACCTTGAACCAATCCCTCAAAGGCATGGATTTGACAAAACGCCCACCCCACTTTTGCCATTGCCAAAACGACTTCGAACTCCTCAGGATTGTCATTGAAGCAACTCAGAACGTCTTCGCGAGAGGTCCATTTTCTTGGATCAAGCATGACATCCTCCAGCCTCGAAATTTCGCCGCGATAAGCGCTGCTCAAACTTATCTTAAGTGCTAAGGTTCATAAGCCGCAATTGGATTGCTCTCTTCTTGCTCCTTTAGAGGCGAAGGGAGCGCGAGACAGCGGGTTTGCTGAGTAAACCCGCTGTCTCGCGCACGTGGATAAACAAAGGCGCCCGAAGGCGCCTTTGTAAAACTCACCGACTAAACTTCTTATACTTCATCCGCTTCGGCTCAAGCGCCTCAGCCCCCAACCGCCGCTTCTTGTCTTCTTCGTAATCCTCGAAGTTGCCTTCGAACCATTCGACATGGGCATCGCCTTCGAACGCCAGAATATGCGTGCAAATGCGGTCGAGGAAGAAACGGTCGTGGGAGATGACCACGGCGCAGCCCGCGAAATCCGTGAGCGCGTCCTCCAAAGCGCGGAGGGTCTCGACGTCCAAATCGTTGGTCGGCTCATCGAGGAGCAAGACGTTGCCACCGGATTTGAGCAGGCGGGCGAGGTGGACGCGGTTGCGTTCGCCGCCCGAGAGGATGCCGACCTTTTTCTGTTGATCGCCGCCTTTGAAGTTGAAGGTCGAACAATAGGCGCGGCCGTTCACTTCGGCGTCGCCGAGTTTGATGATGTCTTGACCGTCGGCGATGGCTTCAAACACGTTGGCTTTCGGGTCCAAATCGTCGCGGTTCTGATCGACGTAGGACAGTTTGACCGTGTCGCCATATTCGACCGTACCCTCGTCCGGCTGTTCCTGGCCGGTGAGCATTTTGAACAGCGTCGTTTTACCCGCGCCGTTGGGACCGATGACGCCGACGATGCCGCCGGGCGGCAGGGAGAAGGACAGGTCTTCGATCAAAAGCTTGTCGCCCATGTGTTTTTTCAGCCCGTTGACCTCGATCACCTTGGAGCCAAGGCGCGGACCGTTGGGGATGACGATCTGGGCGCGGCCGACTTTTTCGCGCTCGGATTGACTGGCGAGTTCGTTATAGGCGTTGATCCGGGCCTTTTGTTTGGCTTGGCGGGCTTTGGCGCCTTGGCGAATCCATTCGAGTTCGCGCTCAAGCGTCTTTTGCTTGGATTTGTCCTCGCGGGCCTCTTGCGACAGGCGTTTGGCCTTTTGTTCAAGCCACGCAGAATAGTTGCCCTCGTAGGGGATGCCCGCGCCACGGTCGAGTTCGAGAATCCATCCGGTGATGTCATCCAGGAAATAGCGATCGTGGGTGACGATGAGGATTGTGCCTTTGTAATCAATCAGGTGCTGTTGCAGCCAGGCGATGGTTTCGGCGTCCAGGTGGTTGGTCGGTTCGTCAAGGAGCAACATGTCGGGGGCTTCAAGAAGCAGTTTGCACAGGGCCACGCGGCGTTTTTCACCACCGGACAGTGTCGTGACATCGGCGTCATCGGGCGGGCAGCGCAGGGCCTCAAGCGAGATGTCGATCTGGCTGTCGAGGTCCCACAGGTTCTGCGCGTCGATCTCGTCTTGCAGCTTGGCCATCTCGTCGGCGGTCTCGTCCGAATAGTTCATCGCCAATTCGTTGTAGCGATCCAGAATGGCCTTTTTCTCTGCCACGCCCAGCATCACGTTGCCGCGCACGTCGAGCGACGGATCAAGTTCCGGCTCCTGCGGCAGATAGCCGACTTTGGCGCCCTCAGCGGCCCAAGCTTCGCCTTGGAAGTCTTTGTCTTGGCCCGCCATGATGCGCATGAGGGTGGATTTACCAGTGCCGTTGACGCCGACCACACCGATTTTTACGCCGGGGAGGAAGTTCAGGCGGATGTTTTCAAACACCTTCTTGCCGCCGGGATAGGTCTTGGACACGCCGTCCATGAAATAGACGTATTGATAGGCTGCCATTGTGCGGGCTCCTTTGGGAGGGAATAGGTTTGGGGTGGTTTAGCGTGGGAGAGGGGGGGATGGGAAGGGGCTATCGGCTCAACTGGAAAGCGCTGGCGTAGTTGTCCCATAGGTAAATTAGGGTCGAATAGTCGAAACTTCCCAGCATAGTATTCGTATTGCTTTGATAGTATTCTTCAAAGAATCCCAAATCTCCTTGGGATTGGAAACAAAGCATCCAAGCGACCGTTGTCTGTTCTTTTGAGCCGTTTGCTTCACGAGGATCGGGCAGATGAAGAACCTTAGCTACATCTTCGTAGGTTAGTTGTTCTTGTTTGAGGCGGGATATGAGTTGAGGATAAAATGCGTTTAGGAACAGGAGGCCGACACGCAGTATTTCTTTGTTTCTGTTGATTTTCCTGTCGCCCCACTCATCCCAACATGATGGACTAATGATGAGAGATCGGGTGAAATGCTGTAAGCCGCGCAGGGTCGTGGAACTGGAGTCAGAGGCAAGGTTTAGGTAGGTGCTTGCGATGTGAAATGGTCCGTTTTGTTGCATTCCGAATTGGTTACAAAGTTTCTCAAAGTAGCTTTTCTTTAAGGAGAGAGTACTTTCTTGATCGTGCAGACGCATAGTCACTGTCACAAACTTTTGCAAATACAGCCCCGCATTCACGCCCGCTCCATACCGCGCCCGTACGGAGTTCTGTAATTCCGTCAGGTTCACACCCAATACGAAATGCACGTTCGGGACGTTGAAGAAATGTTTGATCACTTCCAGCAGGTTCAGAGCGTAATCCGGCCGACAGCGGTCCAACTCGTCCACGACAATGATGAGTTTTTGCTCGGCGGCGAGGTCGGTTAGGTAGGTGCGAAACCCTTCCATTGCGTCGGCTCTGGCCTCCTCAGCTTGCCAGAATGTGCCGATTGCATTGTCGAGTTCCTTCGCGCCTTGTTTGGCCGCTTCGTCAAGAACCGACTCTGCGATGTCGTTGATGTTTCGAATAAGCCCTGCGGTTCCTGCTGCAACACCAAGGCGCAGTGCTGCGCGTCCGAGAGCCGGGGCGAACACCTTGGCTTTTCTTACGCTCTCTTTGAGCTTTTGAACCCGCGTTTTCTCACTCTCGTCGTTGTCGTCGTCAGGCGTAAGACCTTCAATGCGCTTTGAAACTGTCCGGACAAGCGATACTAGAGGGTCATCCAGATAGTCCTCTTTGAACGCATCAAAATAGACGGTGTTTGCCGAGCCGCCGTTGTCCCTCACATGTGCGCCCACCCAGCATTTCAAAAACACCGATTTTCCTGCTCCCCATGGGGCATCAACTGCGATGACCATCGGCTCTTCAATTTTCTCAACAAGATCAGAGAGTTTCTTGCCATCCGTAGTTCGGCCTAGATCTGAGGCAGCTTCAAAGCCATCCGTGTAAAGCTCAATTTTTGGTTCCGGGACGGTTAGGCGCTGACCACTCATAGAAAATGCTCCGATGCTCGAAATATCGGATGTAGTCTATGGGAACTCATAAAGAGAGGTCCAGCCTCACACCCGCTTTTCAAAGAACAAATCCGGGTAGGGATCGTCGTTGAACCGCTCAATCTCGGTCCAGCCGGTGCGGTGGTAGAGGTTGGTGGCTTCTGGCAGAGCGGAGTTGGTGTCGAGGCGCAGTGTAGTGATGCCCAAGGCGCGTGCGTGGGATTCTGCCTCGCTCATCAGGCGTTTGGCCAATCCAAGTCCGCGCGCGGAAGGGGCGACCCAGAGGCGTTTGATTTCCGCATATCCTTTGTCGGTGCCTTTGAGGCCGACACAGCCGGAGGGCAGACCGTCGGATGTCGCGACCAAGAATATGCCGCGTGGTGGGCGCATGTCAGAGGCATCCAAAGGGGCGGCTTCGGACGGGTCAAATCCCATGGAAAACCGCGCGGCCAATTCGCTGTAATAAGAGTGCAGGCAATGGAATGCGATAGGGTGCTCCGGGTCGATTTCAACGATTTCGATCCGGTCTCGGCCCAAGGCGGAGGCGACTAAATCCATCGCGGCCAAAAGGGCCTCTGGGTTGGGATGACGGTCGATGAGGGCTTGGGCGCGATCATTGGAGAGGGTTTCATAGGCCTCGTATTCGGCGTGGCCTTTGGGGGTGAAAACCGCGAAACGGCGGCGTTTATCGTGTTTGTCCTCAGAGACATGGATCAGGCCTTCGTCCTCAAGACCACGCAAAAGGCGGCTTAAAAGGCCGGTGTCGAGGCCTAAAAAATCGCGAATGTCTGAGATGGATCGGCCCATTGGGCCAATGGCATTGAGCACGCGCGCGGCGCCAAGCGGACGTCCGCGTCCCAGAAAGCTATGGTCCAACGCCCCGGTTTCGGTGGTAACGGCGCGGTTAAGACGGCGGATGCGGGCAACGGGAGTGAGAGGCATTTTAAAAGCTGACCTTGGTCTGATATTTTTTCTGACTTTAGTCAGGTAATTTCGTCTGTCAAGTCAGACAGATTGACAGCCGCCTACCTTACCGCCATTCAGGACGTCATGCGGTATGACCTGCCATATGCTCGTCCGGGTCAAGTGATTGGCCTGCTCGGGGGATCGTTTGATCCCGCGCATGAGGGCCATGTGCATATTACCAAAATGGCGCTCAAACGGTTCGACTTGGATCGGGTGTGGTGGCTGGTCAGTCCCGGCAACCCATTGAAATCAAAAGGTCCGGCGGCGATGGACAAGCGGTTGGCCCATGCCCGTGCCATAATGGATCACCCGCGTGTCGTGATCACCGATCTCGAGAGTCACACCAAAACCCGCTATACGGCGGCCACGCTGGATGCGGTGAAAGCGCTCTATCCCGGTGTGACCTTTGTCTGGCTGATGGGGGCGGATAACCTCGCCCAGTTTCATCTTTGGCAAGATTGGCAAGGCATTATGGCGACAACGCCTGTGGGGGTGATCGCCCGACCCGGCACGCGCGGGGCAGCGCGCAATTCGGTGGCGGCCCAAACCTTTGACTATGCAAAGCTTCCGGCGCGGGCTTCACGGCTTTTGGGGCGACGTGGTGCCCCCAGTTGGTGTTTTATCAATGTGCCGATGTCAGATGCGTCCTCAAGCGAAATCCGGGCAAATGGCGAGTGGGGCGGGGCCTGAGCGCTTGCTGGCAATGACTTTATGCGGGCGATTTTGCAACGCCTGACCCGGGTCACGTTTTCCCGTCTTGCTCGGATCTCTGCCACAGGGTTAACTCCGGTTTATCAGGGGAGATTGGGGTATGAGTCTGAACAGACGTGCGATACTTGGGCTGCTTTTGGGCGGTGTGGCCGGAGGGGCGTTTGGGCAAGAGACGATGGTCTCGCCGATTCCGAAGCCGCGTCCGCTTGATCTCCATAAGCAGGGGCTTCCAACGGGGGATGCGCTTGTCGAGCGGGCGGGCCTGTCGGGGGAGGTCGCCTTTGCCGTGGCGCATGTGGCGCAAAGCGAGATGCTGGAGGCGCGCGGTCCGCTGTTGCGACTGCCGCCGGCTTCGGTGGCGAAAACGGTGACGAGCCTATATGCGCTTGAACATTTGGGGCCTGACTTTCGGTTTATTACGAGGGTTTTGGCGACAGGCCCGATCAGCAATGGCGTGGTGCAGGGCGATTTGATTTTGATCGGCAGCGGCGATCCGACCCTCGACACGGATGCGCTGGCACGGTTGGCGACCCAGCTTCGCGAGGCTGGAATTTCGGGCGTGTCTGGGCGGTTTTTGGTCCATGATGGTGCCCTGCCGCGGATTGAACAGATCGACGGGGCGCAGACCGAATATGCGGGCTATAATCCGGCGATCACCGGGCTGAACCTGAATTACAATCGGGTGCATTTCGAATGGCGGCGTCAGGGCGAGGATTACAGCCTTAAAATGGACGCGCGCGCCGCAAAATTTGCCCCTGATGTGCGCATTGCCCAGATGCGGGTCGCGCAGCGCGACCAGCCGGTGTTTGATCACGAGCCGGGGCAGGGGCGGGACGAATGGACGGTGGCGCGTTCCGCACTTGGCACCGGCGGGGCGCGGTGGTTGCCGGTGCGTTTGCCTACGCTCTATGCGGGCGAAGTGTTTCAGACGGTTGCTGCGCAGCTGGGCCTGCGATTGCCACAGGCGCAGCGGGCAAATGTCGTCCCTGAGGCTGCCGAGATTTCTCGCCTTGAGAGTGCCCCTATGAGTTTGATTGTAAAGGATATGTTGAAATATTCGACCAATTTGACCGCAGAGGTTTTGGGGCTTTTGACCACACAGGCACGAGGGGTAAAGCCGGTGTCTTTGCAGGCCTCGGCGCAGGCGATGACCGAATGGGCGCAGGCACGGTTCGGCTTGCGGCATATGTCTTTTGTGGATCATTCCGGCCTCGGTGGGGCGTCACAGATATCCGCGTCTGACATGGTACATATGTTGACGACGCCCGGCGTTGAGGCAACACTTGCGCCGCTTTTGAAACCGATTCCGATGAAGAATGCGCAGGGTGAGGTGATCAAGGATGCGCCGGCGTCAGTGGTCGCCAAAACCGGGACTCTGGATTTTGTGTCCACATTGGCCGGGTATCTTGAGGCACCGGGGGGCAAGCGGATGGCCTTTGCGATTTTTGCCGCAGATGTGCCAAAGCGCGAGGCCGCGAAACTGTCGGGTCAGGACGTGCCGCGGGGGGCGAGGAGCTTCAATGCAGGTGCAAAGAAACTACAACAGGCGCTGATTGCGCGCTGGGCAGCGGCGTATCAGAGCTAGGCTGTTGTAAAGCGGGTTTGAAAAGACGCAGCTCAGGCGTTTTCTGTTTCGTGAACCACAGCATAGCGCGCCCGGGCACCGCGTTCGATGGCGGCGGCATGGAGGCGGTCGATGGTGAGTTCGTAGCGGATCTCTTCCAACAAGCGCAACTCGGCCTCATAGGTGTGGCCGTCTGCGGCGGCCACATCACAGGCCAAGGCATAAGCGGTTTCAAACAGATAGCCCGGAAGGTTATCGCGGATCAGGCCGAAAAGCGCGTCAAGGCCGTCTTCTTCGGAGAAGAGGTCGAAGACGGTTGAGGAGACCAGTTTGATCCGGTCTGGATCATAATCGGCAAAGATTGGCAGGTGGTTGACGATATTCTCGATCGTGATCAATTCCGCCGTGCGGATGTTTTCGTCAGACATGGATTGCGCGATCATGACCGCGACGAGGCAGTCCTGCGGTGTAAGGGAATGGGGCATATCGGTCATCGAACGGTCTTTTCATAGGGGGCCAAAGGCAGTTGGAGGAAGGATAGGCGGGGCGTGGGTGGGGGCAAGTCTTGTTCTGATCGGGCGGGGCGTGGCGGTGGGAAAATGCAGAGGATTACGCCGCGCATTGCCCAGTAATTCTTGACCCTTGGCGCGACTGGCAATAGACGACGAGTTTGCGGGCGGCCTCTGCGCCGATGCCTGCTGTCAAATGATATAAGGATTGTCCCCATGTCTGACCTGCGTGACGCTGGTATGAGTTCGAAAGCCTGGCCCTTTGAAGAGGCGCGCAAGGTACTCAAGCGCTATGAGCAGTCCAAGGACAAGAAGGGATTTGTGCTGTTTGAGACCGGCTATGGGCCGTCTGGTTTGCCGCATATCGGCACTTTTGGCGAGGTCTTGCGCACAACGATGATCCGCCGCGCCTTTGAGGTGATTTCCGACATCCCGACCCGGCTGATTTGTTTCTCCGATGATATGGACGGGATGCGCAAAGTGCCGGGCAATGTGCCGAACCAAGAGATGTTGAAAGAGAACGCGCAGCGTCCGCTGACCTCTGTACCCGATCCGTTTGGCGAGTTTGAGAGCTTTGGTCATCACAACAATGCGATGCTGCGGCGGTTCCTTGACACGTTTGGCTTTGAATATGAGTTTTATTCGGCCACGGAGTTTTACAAATCGGGTCGGTTTGACGAGGTGCTCAAACGCGCCGTCGACAAGTATGATGAGGTGATGGCGGTGATGTTGAAATCGCTGCGCGACGAACGCGCGGCGAGCTATTCGATTTTCCTGCCGATCCACCCGGAAACGGGGCGGGTGCTTTATGTGCCGATGAAATCGGTCAATCGCGACGACTACACCATCACCTTTGACGATGAAGAGGGTCGTGAATGGACCCTTCCGGTCACGGGCGGCAACGTGAAACTGCAGTGGAAACCGGACTTTGGCGCGCGCTGGGCGGCGCTGGGTGTGGACTTTGAAATGTATGGCAAGGACCACAGCACCAACACGCCGATCTATGACCGGATTTGTGAAATTCTGGGCGGGAAAAAGCCGGAGCATTTCACCTACGAATTGTTCCTGGATTCGAGCGGTCAGAAAATTTCGAAATCGTCGGGCAATGGTTTGACCATCGACGAATGGCTGACCTATGCCTCGACTGAAAGCCTGTCCTATTTCATGTATCAAAAGCCCAAAACGGCGAAGCGTATGCATTTTGATGTGATCCCGCGGGCGATGGATGAATATCACCAACAGCTTCGCGCCTATGCCAAACAGGACGTCACCCAACGCGCCAACAACCCGGTGTTTCACATCCACGGCGCGGATGTGCCGGCCTCTGATATGGTTGTGCCGTTCACCATGTTGCTCAACCTTGCCTCTGTGGCGGGGGCCGAGGACAAGGATCAGCTTTGGGGCTATATCAAACGCTATGCACCAGAAGCGACGGCTGAAACCCACCCGCAATTGGATGCGGCGGCGGGCTATGCCGTGCGGTACTACAATGACTTTGTGAAGCCTGAAAAGACCTTCCGCGTGCCGACCGAGCAAGAGCGGGCGGCGATGACGGATTTGATGGCGGCCTTTGGGTCGGCGGAATTGGCTTTGTCCGAGATTGCCAAGAAAAACGCGGCGGATGGCGTGGATGAGCCACTGCCAGAGGCGGATTTCACCGATGGGGATTTCCTGCAATCGGTGGTCTTTGCCGTGGGCAAAAACCACGAGTTTGACAACCTGCGCAACTGGTTCAAGGCGCTCTACGAGGTGCTTTTGGGTCAGTCCGAAGGCCCGCGCTTTGGCTCTTTTGCCGCGCTCTATGGCGTCAATGAAACCATTGATCTGATCGCCAAAGGATTGGCGGGCGAGTTGGCCTAAGTCCACGACACGTGACGTAAATGTGATCCAACCCTTCGTTTGGCTGCGTAAGATCAGCAGACAGACGGAGGGTTTTACATGTTTAAAGCACTGATCACCGCAACAGTTCTGGGCCTTGCCCCGCTTGTAGCTGTGGCCGACGAAATGACGGATGTGATTTCGGATCAACTACAGGCGTTTCAAAAGCGCGATGTCGGGACGGCGTGGGAGTATGCCAGCCCAATGATCCAAGGCCAGTTTGTCGACCCGCGCAGTTTTGCCCATATCGTAGAACAGGGCTACGGCCCGATTTGGAACAACGCCACGGTGCGGTTTGGCATGAACATGGTGCAAGACGGGCGGGTGATTCAGACGGTGATTGTCACCGATCAGACGGGTCAAACGCAGGGCTATGAATACGACATGATTGAAACGGACGCCGGTTGGAAGGTGAACGGGGTGCGCCCGATTGACGTGGCCGATGTTGCCGTTTGAGAGAGGACGTGCGTTGCGCGGGGGCAAATTGAGCCGTGCGCAGGGTTAACAGCGGGGTTAACTTCGCTGCTGTAGAGCTTTCACATCTCGGGTCATGCGCCCGGACTTTCCATGACGAGAGACCATGAGAGGCGTGGCGCACCGTGAGGGTGCGGCGGGCACCGGTCGCGCATGTATTGAATGATGTGAAAGGGGTTCGGATGAACAAGGCCATTACTGACGGGCTGGCGCTGATGCCGCCAGCTTTTGCGAACGGTTTAAACGTTTGGTCCAGCGAGAACGGCACGCCGGGCTCGGCGACCTATGACGGGGCTGCAAACGCGGCTCTGGTCGCAGCGGATGCGGATTTCGGCGGCTGTCTGGAAATCGTCAAAAACACCACGACGACGAAATTGCGTTTTATGGGCGAAACGCCGCTTTTGCCGGGGATGTATCTACAGATCACCGCAAAAGTGAAGGCGATTTCGGGCAATTTGCCCTCTGTGCGGATTGCGGGCTGGGCCGGGGACAGCAGCTTTGCCCATGTGGCGGGACTGACGGAGGTCGGGTCCACTGTGGCGCTGACGGCCTATGGTGAGGTGGTCGAAGTGACGGCCATTGTCGGCTCTGGTGCGCGTGGCGGCGTAGACATGCCTTGGGGGCTTGATGCGGTTTACGGTCATTTTGGTTTGGATTTGACGGGGGCCAATGGCGGCACAGTTCGGATCGAGGACATCGTGATCGAGGATGTCACCTCCTATTTCCTCGGCGACAGTTCCGGGCGCATCGACATTCGCGATTTTGGCGCGGTGGGCGACGGTGTGACCGATTGCAAAGCCGCCTTTAATGCGGCGAATGCGGCGGCGGATGGGCGTCAGATTCTTGTGCCGGAGGGGGTGTATTACATCTCCGATACGGTTTCCATGATCAATGAAGTGGTGTTTGATGGCACGGTCACGATGCCAGACACAGCACGTTTGACGCTGCGCCATGGGTTTCACCTCAACACCTATATTGATGCGTTTGGCGACGAAGTTTTGGGGTTTAAAAAGGCGATTCAGGCACTGTTTTACTACTCGGATCACGACAGCCTCGATCTGTGCGGTCGTCGGATTGAAATCGACGAACCGATTGATGTGGCCGTGGTTTCCGGGGCGAGCACTTTGGAGGTGCGCCGGGTGATCCGCAACGGTCAAATCAACATCCAAGCCTCAAGCAATTGGGACGTTGAGGTGATGACCTCAGCGGGCAGCTACAATGCCGCCTCGCCGCGCCAGATGTCCAATGTGACAAACATCGCCAACATCAAGGTCGGCAGCCTTGTGACCGGGACAGGGGTTGGCCGCGAAGTTTACGTTCAAGCGGTCAATGTTGGGGCGCAGACCTTGACCTTGAGCCAACCGCTTTATGCGCCGAATGCGACCCAGACCTATACGTTCACGCG
Organism: Roseobacter sp. TSBP12; assembly: GCF_009129705.1. Lineage (NCBI taxonomy): Bacteria > Pseudomonadati > Pseudomonadota > Alphaproteobacteria > Rhodobacterales > Roseobacteraceae > Roseobacter > Roseobacter sp. TSBP12. Next base: position 13,794 of record NZ_PYIB01000001.1, on the reverse strand, counting down.
GTTCAAATATGCGCTGGATTTTTCCGGTCTGTCGAAACTGTCCCAGTTTCAGATTTCTGATGTGGAATTCCTGTGCAACGGTCATTCTTCTGCGGTGATGCTGGCGCCGTCGGGCAACAATTTCCAACTCAAAGATTGCCATGTCAAATCGCCGCTGAACCGGGGCGTGACCTCGATTGGGGAGGGCTGTCAGGATTTGCATATTGACCGCTGTTCCTTTGTGTCTAACGAACAAGCGCTGCGCGCAGAGGATCGTCAGTCGATTGCCTTCAACGTAAATGCCAATGACTCGAAAATTCGCGACAGCCGGTTTCAGCGCTTTGGCCATACCGCGATTTGTTACGGCACTGGTCATATGTTTGTCGGCAACCATTGGTTCCAAGGCGACAATGACTCAGACAGCCCACGCAAGGCCGGCTTGGTTTTTACCTATCCGAATGTGAACTCGATCGTCACCGGCAACTACGTTGATAACTCGTTTATCGAAATGACCAACGAGCATGATGCAACCCCGGATTTCAATTCCGAGTTCTCCTTTGGTGGCTTGACGATCACGGGCAATATTTTCACCGCGAGCGACTGTGCAAGCTGGTTCTCGTGGATCGTGGTCAAACCCTATGGTCCGGGGCATTTCATCCAGGGCCTGTCGGTTCAGAACAACAGTTTCAAGTCGATCAATGGCTATATCGACCGGGTGGATAAAGTCGATACGACCTTTGCGACTTTGGACTATAACATGATGCGCAACATCACCTTTGAGGCCAACACCTTCAACGGCGTCAGCCAGAACACCATCAACCCGGCGGCGCTTGAGTTTACGCAAGGCACAGCAGCAACCAATTGGGTTTTGGACCCGTCTGCCTATTTGCCATTTGATGGCTGGGCGCGCGGGGTGGAAAGCCTTGTGTTCCGCAATGCGGTGACGAATGCGACGGGCGAAACCGTGTTCCACACCCCCTATGTGACGGTCAATTATGGCGCGTCGTCAAATCAGATCCGCCTGACCTTCCCTGAGGCGACGAAGGGCACGGTGAACATGATTTCACGTATGGATCGCCCGATTTAAGCCCCGGTTTAAGTCCCGATTCCAGCAGTGTGTGGTATAAAGAAATGGACCGGGCGGTTGTGGCTGCCCGGTATTTTATGTTTGAACCGGTGTGAGATCGGCGGCGCTCAACCGATATGCTTTGCCAAAACCGCCATTCAAATCCGCAGAGAGCGGTGTGAAGGTGACAAAGGAAAAATCGGCAAAATCGACATAGAGCGCTGACTTTGGGTGATGGCCAAGCCAGGCAGCGCGCAGGTCGCGATGACGCAGATCGTCTCGGGACACAAAATGAGCATCGACACAGACAGAAAGACGCGGGAAGGCCAAAGGATCGCCTTTGCTCGGCGCTTCGCCAAGCAAAAGCCCGGCGCGGATGTCGGTCCTGAGCGCCTGGGTGTGAGCCGACAACTCCGAGATCAATGTCATCCAAGTGCCATCCTGCGCCAAGCCAAAGGCGATGCGCGTGACATGCGGCGCACCGGTGGTTGGGTCAAGCACAGCCAGGGCGGCGAGCCGTGCCGCGCCAATCACGTCCTGTGCCAAGCGCCGGGCCGCATCATCTGTGTCACGAAAAGGGGAGGGGGCATCTTGTGTCATACCCCTGTCTAGCCTCTAACCGCCGCGCCGCCAATCTTGAATATGGCGGCGCGGCGGTTGTTCTCAAGAGGGAGATGTCAGCCCCTAGGCGGCCTGTCGAGTGGCAGGTTCCGAGACGATCCGGTACCCCAGCCCCCAAACCGTTTGCACCATATCCGGTTCGCCGCCGCTCAGCTCAATCTGTTGGCGAATGCGGCTGAGATAGACGTTGATGATCCGCGCATCGGGTTCATCATCCCAAGCATAGAGGTGGTTCATAAAGGCCTCACGCGTCACCAACCGTTCGCGATGCAGCGACAGCATTTCAAGGATTTCATACTCCTTGCGCGTCAAATGCAGCGCCCGCCCATTCAGGGTTGCGATGCCGTGATGGGTGTCGAGGATCAGCGGCCCAATGGTCAGGTCTTTGCTTGAATAGCCCGCCGTGCGGCGTACGGCGGCTTTGATTTGTGCGGCAAGGGCCGCGGCATTGACCGGGCCGTAAATCACATCGTCGGCCCCCATGGCATAGGCCTTTTTGCGTACGTCCCAACGCTCGGTTTCGCTCAAAACATAAATCGGGATCAAAGAGTTGCGCTGACGCATATGTTCGATCAATTTGCACCCGTCCATGTCCGGCATGTCGAGATCAAGCACGATGGCGCTTTGTTCGCCAAATTCGGCAAAATCTATCATTTCGCGCCCGTCATTGACCCGCGTCACCAAAAGACCGGCGTCAACGAGACCAGCTGCGGCCGCCATGGAATTCCAGTTCGTTTCAGAGAGAAGTACACGCATATTCGACCCTTTTGTTGTTCGCCGCCCTTTGGCATTCGGGGGCGCAGATGGGTCCGTTCTGGACGACTGTCGCGGGCTTTTGGCCGCGCTGTTGTGAGGTTGATTGAATTTTAGCTAATTTGGATGGGGCTTTGGCAAGGATTTGTTATGGTTAATGACTGAAAAGAAAAGAAAATCCGAAAAAACACGGCGCATATCATGGAATGCGGCAGAGGTGGGGCGAGAGGGGGGAAGCTATGGGGAGAATGGTCCAAAAACCGTGGTTAACCGGGCCTAACTGGCGTCGCAAAATGCCATGCCCGCAGTTTCAGTTTCGCCCCTGTGCGTCATGATTCTCCACAGCTCTGTTGCTAAAACCTGATATATTCGTGTTAGGCTATATCAGATCGCAGCGACAGATCAGGGAGGATCCAATGCCAACGATTTCCAAAGACAACGCCTGTCAAACCGTCATAACCACATTTGAAACCACGCCCGGTTCAGCGCATGACCTGATGGAAGCGCTTCAATCCGCCTATGCGGAGGTGATTTCCAAACAGCCGGGGTTCATTTCGGCGGCGCTTCATATCAATGACGCCCAAACCCGGATCGCCAATTATTCACAATGGACCAAGCGCGAGGATTATCAGGCGATGTTGCGCACCGACGAGATGCGCAAACGCAACCGGGTGATCAATGGCATGTGCAAGACATTTGAACCCGTCATGTATGAAGTAGAAGGAGTGTATTAATGCGTTTGGCGATCATTATGAGCCTCATGGCTGGGGCAGCGTTCGCGGAGCCTGTCGGGATCACCCCCGACACGATGGCGATCACGGTCGAAACCCCCTCCGGTCCAATGGAGATTTCGCGCATTCAGGACAATGCCAATGAACTCTCCGGCACATGGGCGCAGACCTCCCGGCCTTGTCCGAATTTCTGCATTCAACCGATGAATCCAGCGCCGGGTGTGACCACCATTGGCGAATTGGAACTCATGGCGATGTTGCAGGACCCGAATGCCATGGTGCTCGACAGCCGGGTCAAACCGGATTTCGACGGCGGCGCCATTCCGGGCGCAGTGCATATGCCCTACACGGAGGCGGCGGATCGGCTGGGCGAGTTGGGCTGTGAACCGGATTTCGAAGGCTTCATCTGCGAGGGCGATCAGGTCAAAACCGTTGCGCTCTATTGCAACGGCCCATGGTGCGGCCAGTCGCCCACCGCCGCACGCCGCATGATCGAAGCAGGTTTCCCGGCGGAGAAGATTTTCTACTACCGCGGCGGCATGCAGGTCTGGCGGATGCTCGGGCTGACGGTGACGGGCGGGTAAGTGCTACCTGTAGAGTTCGGCCAATCGGACATGCTTTGGCGTGTCCGAACGCGCCCGACCCGCCCCTTAGTGCTGAAAGCACGCCTTGGCGTGACGGTGGGCGCGTTTCACGCACCAGCCCTCGGGCCGGGTGCTTTGGTTTACCAGACGATATCTATGGTTTGACCGTTAGAGTGCTTGCACACGCCGACGCCCCCTGATGCTGTGATGAGCATAGAATCTGCGTAGCGCATCTGACAATTCAATGAGCTACCTTGGTCGCCAAGTAATACTGCTATGACTTTATTCGTGCCGCCGCTGCCGTAAATCGGAGTCATATCTGGGCCCCATGCAGTATACGTAGTGGCTCCATCTGGAACAGCTTTCCCAGAGAAGTTTTCAGTACCGATTTGAGTGGTGTAACTGGTAAAACCCATGTCTCTTCGAAGTTTATTTGAACTTTCTCCCCAGTGCCGCGCACTTGGCCAGTCATTGTACCACTACAGGCGGTGAGTATTGTTAGAGCGAGAATAGGTAGATAACGCATAAAGCCCCCGTTTCATCAAATGCGGGTATATTTGCGTTAAACGCGCAAGCTTTGCAACTTAGTCTCTCACCTCTTCCCCCGCCGTCCAGCATTCCCCCCACGCATCCCGCCACGACCAGCGGTACTCCGACCACTCGCGGCCTTCGCGCCTTCGACCGCTTGGTCCACTGCAGTTTGCCGCGCCATGGGGTCGTCGTGCAGCACCAGATCGACAGTTTCCAGTCGTTTGATTTCGTCGCGCAGGCGGGCCGCTTCTTCGAATTCCAAATTCTCCGCCGCCTTGCGCATGTCGGATTTCAGCCCGTCCAACACGGCTTGCAAATTCTGTCCGGCCTGCGCTTTGTCGACCGTCGCGGTGACGCGGTTCATGTCCACGTCGCCTTTGTACAGACCGGCCAAAATATCCTCTACGTTCTTTTTGACCGTCGCGGGGGTGATGCCGTGGGCCTTGTTATAGGCGATCTGTTTGTCGCGGCGCCGTTCGGTTTCCCCCATGGCGCGTTCCATCGAGCCGGTGATTTTATCGGCGTATAAAATCACCCGGCCCTCGACGTTGCGCGCGGCGCGGCCGATGGTTTGGATCAGCGAGGTTTCAGAGCGCAAAAAGCCCTCTTTGTCGGCGTCCAAAATCGCCACAAGCCCGCATTCCGGGATGTCCAACCCCTCGCGCAACAGGTTGATCCCGACGAGCACGTCAAACGCCCCAAGCCGCAGATCGCGCAGGATTTCGATCCGCTCGATCGTATCAATATCGGAGTGCATATAGCGCACCCGCACGCCCTGTTCGTGGAGGTATTCGGTCAGGTCTTCGGCCATGCGTTTGGTCAGCGTCGTGACCAAAACCCGGTTGCCCTTGGCCGCTTGGCGTTTGGCCTCATGCATCAGATCATCGACCTGCGTGTCCACCGGACGGATTTCGATCACCGGGTCCAAAAGCCCGGTGGGGCGGATGATTTGTTCGACAAACACGCCGCCCGACTGTTCCAATTCCCAGTCTTTCGGGGTTGCGGACACAAACACCGATTGAGGTCGCATCGCGTCCCATTCCTCGAATTTCAAGGGCCGGTTGTCCATACAGGACGGCAAGCGAAACCCATGTTCCGCAAGCGTAAATTTGCGTCGATAGTCACCGCGATACATGCCGCCGATTTGCGGCACGGAGACATGGGACTCATCAGCAAACACAATGGCGTTGTCGGGGATAAATTCGAACAGGGTCGGGGGCGGCTCACCCGGCGCGCGGCCCGTCAGATAACGTGAATAGTTCTCGATCCCGTTGCAAAACCCCGAGGCCTCCAACATTTCAAGATCGAAATTGGTACGCTGCTCCAACCGCTGCGCTTCCAAAAGTTTGCCCTCATTGTTGAACTGGTCGAGCCGCAGCCGCAGCTCTTTCTTGATGCCTTGGATCGCCTGTTTGATCGTCTTTTTCGGCGTCACATAATGCGAATTGGCATAGACGCGGATTTGGTCGAATGTGTCGGTTTTCTTGCCGGTGAGCGGATCAAATTCGGTGATCGCCTCCAATTCTTCGCCAAAAAACGATAGTTTCCACGCCCGGTCATCCAGGTGAGCGGGCCAAATCTCAAGACTGTCACCACGCACCCGAAACGAGCCACGCTCAAACGCCTGATCGTTGCGGCGGTATTGTTGTTCGACCAAATCGCCCATGATCTGACGCTGGTCGTACTCCTTGCCGACCTCCAAATCCATCGTCATCGCCATGTAAAGCTCGGGCGACCCCAGACCGTAAATGCAGGACACGGAGGCCACGATGATCACGTCGTCGCGCTCCAAAAGCGCGCGCGTTGCGGCGTGGCGCATCCGGTCGATCTGTTCGTTGATCTGGCTTTCTTTTTCGATGAACGTATCGGAGCGCGCGACATAGGCTTCGGGTTGGTAATAGTCATAGTAGGAGACGAAATATTCGACGGCATTTTCCGGGAAAAACCCTTTGAATTCGCCATAAAGCTGGGCGGCGAGGGTTTTGTTCGGGGCCAGGATGATCGCCGGGCGTTGCGTTGCCTCGATCACCTTTGCCATGGTAAAGGTCTTGCCCGTGCCCGTCGCGCCCAACAGCACCTGATCACGGTCGCCCGCATCCAACCCGTTTGACAGCTCTTTGATTGCCGTCGGTTGGTCCCCCGAGGGCTCAAAATCGCTGTGCAACACAAACCGTTTGCCGCCTTCCAATTTCGGGCGCAGTTTTAGTTCCGGGTTCGGGCTGTGCAGGATTGGCGTGTCCATTGGCATTGGGCGGAACTCCTTGGCGTCCATTCCGTTTCGTGAGCATTTCAAAAGCAAGCTGCGGCAAGGCCTCTTTCGAGATGCGTTTTCGAGATGCGTTAAGGTGCATAAATGATCCCTTTTTGTTCACCTTTCAAGCCTCGCTCGGCAGAACGGTGGGTTTTGTGCGGCTCCGTGGGGGCACTACGGAAGGGTTAATAAAAAAGTTACCACTTTAAGGAGATTTTTATGAGATTAAAAACAACCCTAAGGATATTAGTCCTTGCGTATGGCCGGTGTGGCTCCTAGTCTGATTGTGCAAGCAGCAGAACAGACTGTCCCGGCCTTGGGTGCACCACCCACCCCACCCCTCGCTCTCCACCCTTGGCTGGGCAGTCACCCCCTCCAAGCCCGCCCTCTTGTCTTTAAGTGGGCGGGTTTTGCTTGGTTTGTGTGCAACCGCTCTCGCCTGAGCCGCGCTACCTATTCGTTCCCGTGGCGGCAGATGTGCGAAGGGCTTGAAACGGCGCACGGAAACGGGGATAAGGCAGCAAGGCAAAAAGGAGTCTCCCGATGCGCGCTCGTATCTATCAGCCCGCCCGAAATGCTATGCAATCCGGGCAGGGTAAGACCAAACATTGGCTTCTCGACTACGCGCCCGCATCGGCGCGCGACATCGACCCGTTGATGGGCTGGACGTCTTCCAATGATACTCAGGCCCAGGTGCGCATGAGTTTTGACAGCAAAGAGGCCGCCGTCGCCTATGCCGATCATCATGGTCTCGATTATGTCGTGCAAGAGCCCAAAACCCGCGCCCCCGTGGTGCGTCCCGGCGGCTATGGCGAAAACTTCGCAACCAACCGCCGCGAGCCTTGGTCGCACTGATCTTTTGAAAAGACGAACGATAACAGTTGAATAGGAAGATGGCTCAGGCTTGCGAACCATTTTTCGAACCGTTATCAAAGAGCCACGGTCCCGTAGCTCAACTGGATAGAGCACCTGACTTCTAATCAGGATGTTGGGGGTTCGAGTCCTCCCGGGATCGCCATTTTTTCCGTATGACGCCAACGGCCTTCAGCGCTGCAAGCACACTGTTAAGACGCTGGCCCGTTTCCAAAGCGATGCTCTGAGTCGTCAAGAAACGTGCGTGGAATGAGGCGATATTCTCGGGAGAGAGATAGAAGCGCATCTGCCCTGTCCGTGGATGCGCGCTCAGTTGCGCTGGAGTTTGACCATCCTCGACGAAAGCCAGAAAAGTCCCACCTCCCCGCAGGCCGATGCTGCGTCCAAAGGCTGCTGCTGGCACCATTTTCTCGGTGGAACGCCGGACCTCTGGCTTCGGGGCCAGTTGGTCCACTTCTCCGCGGCGGACTACGAAAGCTTGGTAGCCCTATTCGGCACACGCGACGAGTTCATCGGCATCCTTCGAAGTTTTGAGAAACCCTGTTGGCTTAGACTACTGTCCATTTACGACATCCTCCTCAACTCCGGCGAGATCGACCCAGAGCTGACCTTAGCCGGGATGGTCAACGCTGCGATGCGGCTTCCCTGAAGCGGTTGTCCGTGACCTCGTGCAGCATGCACTGGAAGTGCCAAGGTCCGCGTGTGGGACAAAGCAAAGATCTGGACAATCAATCATAGCTTTTTACTCTCGCGACATGATTGGCTCGGAGGCTCGTGAACTCGAGTACGTGACAGAAGCGGGACGTCTCGCCATTCGCCCGGATCACCTCTCCGCTCGCAGCGCCAACCCTACCGTGGGAGATCGCATATTCGACGATAACCTTCGCCGGCGCATGTTCAGTTGACAGGGCCTCCAGAACGGCTGTTCTCCCCACGATCTGCCGGGTGGATGTGCTCTCCCAGGTTACCGCTGGATCGAAGGTTTCTGGGTCGCATATGCCGGTTTCCAGGGCGATCGCGATATCTTCAACGAAGCCATTCTTCGGAGAGTTCCCGCAATCCGGGCTGCGGATAATTCGGGGCATTTGTGACCTCATTTCTCAGGTCGCGCCCTGCAACGCTGCCTCGATGCCCGCGATGTCAATCTTCTGCATCTCCATCATCGCGGCCTGTGCGCGGGCCGAAGCGGCCCGGTCCGGGTGCGACAGCGCCTCCATCAGGACTCTCGGAGTGATCTGCCAACGATAGCCCCAGCGATCCTTGCACCAGCCACACATGATGGGCTCTCCGCCGTTACCCACGATGGCATCCCAGAGCCGGTCCGTCTCGGCCTGGTCCTCGGTATAGACCTGCAGCGAATAGGCATCGTTGGGCTGCACATGCGGACCGGCATTGAGCAGCGCATAAGGCAGGCCGAGAAGGGTCATCTCGACCACCTGAACGGTCCCGGCTGGCGTGCTCGGCGTCCCTTCGGGCGCGCGGATCACATTGTCCACATGGCTGTCCCGGAAGGTGGCGGCGTAGAACTCCGCCGCCGCTTCGGCCTCGGTATCGAACCAGAGGAACACGGCAGCCTTTCGTTTCGTCATCGTCTTTCTCCTTTCAAAGGGCGGTCGGGACAGTGCATCGGAGTGTCACGCAGCTATCTGCGAGACCCGTTTTACACCCTGTCAGAACTCCAGCCCATCAATTCGCCAGCCCTTGCATCGATCACGGTTCAGGCGGTGTCCTCGAATATCGGGGTAAAGCCGCCCCACATCATGCGCTTGCCATCGAAGGGCATGTCCATGTCCTGCCAGCGCGGGTCGGTCTGCATGCTGGCGCCGCATTTGTCATGCGTTTCCTTGTCCGGCCAGATCATCCACGAAAAGCAGACCGATTCACCGTCCTTCAGGGCCACCGCGCGATTGAAATCAGTGTGTTTGCCTTCGGGGATCTGATCGCCCCAGGTTTCCATGATCTGCAAGGCTCCGTACTCCCTGAAAAGCGGCCAGGCCTTGCGGGCGCTTTCGATATAAGCCTCCTTGTTCCCGTTCGGGACGGGGGTGAGGAATCCGGCAATATAGGTCATGTCGTCTCTCCTTGTATGGCTTGAAACTCCGCCATCCATGCGTCGAAACCGGGCGGCGGATTACCCGTGAAACCCGCCATCTGCGCGGCTAATGCTCTCTGAAAGGCGGGCCGTTCGGTGCCCCGCGCGACATAGTCGGCGAGATTGGGGAAGGTTTCGATCAACCCTTCGCCTTCGATGATCCGAAGAACGCTAACCATCATCAGGTCACCCGCGCTGAAGCGACCCGTGAACCACTCCGCCGCCCCGAGCCGATCCGACGCCTCCTGCAACCGTTCTTCGATCCGCGTGTCGATCCCCGGCAAACGCGGTGCCGACCAGGGTTCGGTGGCCTCGAAGATCGTCGCCATGGAGCGATCCATGATTGGCGGCTCCAACGTGTTCAACGCGGCGAAAAGCCATTCGAGCGCCCGCGCCCTACCGGCGGGGTCCTCGGGCATGAGGCCGGGAAACCGCCCGGCGATATGCCAGACAATGGCGCCGCTTTCGAACAGCGTCAGGTCGCCCTCTTCGTAGGTTGGCACCTGCCCGAACGGTTGCAGGGCACGGTGTGCTGCCTCCTTCTGCTGCCCCTGCGGAAGACAGCGAACGGCGTAATCCTGACCGACCTCTTCCAGCGCCCAGCGAACACGCAGGTCACGCACCTGCCCCCTGGCGAAATCCGGCACCCAGTCGAAGGCGGTGATCGTGATCGGGGCGTCCGCCTTAACCGGCATGGGACATCTCGGCCGGCCCTTTTTCGACCGCCTCGGCGCTCATCCACATGGGCTCCCAGATGTGACCGTCGGGATCGGCAAAGCTGCGCCCGTACATGAACCCGTGATCCTGCGCCGGGCAGGGATCGCCCGCACCGCCCGCAGCCACGGCGGCGGCGGTAATGGCATCCACCGCCTCACGATCCGTACGGCTGATGCAAAGCAACACCTGCGCTTCGGACGCGGGGTCCACCCGGCGCCGGTCGGTGAAGCTCGACCATAACTCATGGGTCAGCAACATCACCCGGATCTCGTCGGATAAAGCCATGCTCGCAGCGAGGTGATTGGTAAACCTGGTGTCCTTGGTGAAACCGATCGCCTCGTAGAACGCCATGGAACGTTCAAGGTCTGCCACCGGCAGGTTTATGAAGATTATCTGTGACATCGCGTTTCCTCCTGAGTCGCGTCGTCGATATGGACAGGCTATGAGAATGAGATTACAAAAAGCAACCATGACGTTACAAAATGAAACCAAATCGGCGAAAAGCCCCCATGGCCGCTGGTACGGCGATGCCTGCGGCACGGCTTTCGGCCTTGAGCTTCTGGGAGAACGCTGGTCGCTTCTGATCGTGCGCGAATTGATGTTCGGGCCGCGGCGCTTCAGCGACATTCGCACAAACCTGCCGGGGATCAGTGCCAAGGTGCTGACCGAACGGCTTGCCGGGCTCGAGGCAAACGACGTGGTCCTGCGTTCAACCGCGCCCGAGCCTGCACCTGCACAGCTCTATGGCCTGACCGAATGGGGCTATGCAGCGGAACCGGTCATTCAGGAACTGGGCCGGTGGGCCGCCGCCTCACCGTTGCACGATCCGACACTTCCCCTGTCACCGGCTTCCTTCATGCTGTCGCTGCGAACGATGCTCGATGCCGAGGCGGCGCGGGACATGGAGGCGGAGGTGCTCTTCACCATCGGGACCGCGCAATTCACCGCCCGGCTCGCCAACGGTGCGATGCCTGTAATGCGTGGTAATGCGAGAGAACCCGACTTGCGGTTCGAAGCTCCCGCTGCTCCCCCCCTTGCGGCGGTCTTCTATGGTGGAGCTGCCCCCGAAACGGTGGGCGTGCAGATCACGGGTGCCCCGGATATGGTTCGCACGTTCATCTCGCTCTTCAACCTACCACCCAAGTACGATTAGGCATAAACGCCAAATGGTTAAAAGCCGCGCGTCGATATCAAGAGGCATAAAGCGCTTTGCGCTTTGCCTTGAAATTTCCTGCTGAGTCCTGCGCCAGTTTGTGTGCTCCCGTTAGCTCATCTCGGTTCATTTCATATGCCGCGCATGCCACTCACATCTTGAAGATTGTGGCCCAACCAAACTCGGCGGCAAAAATAGCTGGCGTCTTACCGGCGAAGATCTGGAGTGTAGGGTTTGCACCAGCGGCAAGAAGAACTTCAAAGCATCGATCAGCTCCGACCTTGGCTGCTGAATGCAATGCGGTCCGACCAAGCGCGTCTTGCGCATCAATATCTACATGGCGATCAACGATGGCCTTTACATGCCTACATCGTTTCGATTTGTGTTGTGCAGACAGGTAGGATTGTAGAGGAGACCGAGCCGCGAGATCTGTTTTCAGCGCCGTCGCACCCCTACACGCGGGCCTTGCTTGACGCGGTGCCCGGCGCGCATTGATGTCACCGTACAAGCGCTGACGCCGAATGTGGCGACCTAGTTTTTCACATTCAGCGGCATCAGGGTCTTGGCCAGTGCCAACGCCTGATCGGCAAGAGCGCTGCGCTTTGATCGGGGGCGGGCGGCGAGGAGGGGCAGGTCGATCGCCTTGGTTTCCACCTCTACGATGACCAACTGACCCTCCGCCAGCTCGCGTAAGATCGCAGCGTGGGGCAAAAGGGCTAGGCCCGCCCCCTCTATGGCGAGACGGATCATCATGAACAGGCTGTCGGTGTGCAGAAAACGCCGATGCCGCGCGGTGCCAAAGGCGGGCGCGTGAGTGTGGTCGTGGATCGGCGATTGCCATCCATAGCTGATGATGGGACAGGTGCCGAGTTCGGTGTCTGACAGCCGAGTGGTCGACAGACCCGGTTTTGCCACCCAAACCATTTTATACGCGCCGATACGTTCGAGCCGAAGGCGCGGGTCTTGCGGGTCTTCGGACAGGAACGCAAGGTCGAGCTGATCTGTCGCGAGGTGTTGCAGCAGCGTGGCCGACTGATTGACCTCAATTTCGAGGCGCAGGCTCGGTTGGGCATGCTCAAGACGCGTCGCCAGCGTCATCAACCACGTCGCGGCCACGGGCCCGTTTGCCCCGATCCTCAGCCGCGTCTCAACAGGCAGCGCCCCTTTGTGAAAGGAGAGGTCCTCGGTCAGACGCAAAACCTTGCGGGCATAATCCAAGAGTTCGTGCCCCTGCTCGGTGAGCGTCAGGCTTCGGTCTCTGTGAAGCAGCGTCACGCCCAGTTCTTCCTCCAGTCCCTGAATGCGTGCAGACACGGTCGGTTGCGAAATATTGAGCCTCTCGGCGGCCCGCCGAAAGCTGGACAGGCGGGACACCCAAAAGAAGGTCTCAAGGCTGTGGGTTTGCATGTGCGTTTCCGGTGATTAAGATTTTCTATCACAATGATCAAGTAAATCAGGTGGACGAGCAAGGCTATCCGATTGCGTAATAGAAAAAATCAACTGGAATCTGATATGACCTATGCTCTCGACCCCATGCCCACTCCCGTCTCCGGCCCGCTCTTGTCGCGGCTCGCACGCTTTGAGACTGTCCTCTTTGGACACTTCTTGGATCGGGGGGTGCTTGATCCCGGCGTGGTACCTGCGCTCCCCGTGGGCACCGTCACAGGGACGGCTGTCACCCTGAGCCTGCCGGGGCTGGATTCAACTTTGTTGCACCACGCCACCGGGCTTTTGCGTCCCGGCGATATTCTGGTGATCGACCGCCGGGGGGACCGCTCGGCGGCCTGCCTCGGCGGCGGTGTGGCACGGGCGATCCTGAATGCGGGGGCCGCCGCTGTGATCATCGACGGTTGTCACACGGATACGGACGAACTTGCCGCCATAGGTTTACCCGTCTTTAGTCGCGGGGCCTCGGTTCTGACCACGCGGCTCCAAGGGCAAGGGGGCGCCCTTAATCGCCCCGTGTCTGTCGGCGGTGTTCCGATTCTTGCAGGCGACGCGATCCTCGCCGATGCTTTGGGGGTCGTGGCGATCCACGCTACGGAGTTGGAACACAGTTTGACACGGGCAGACGCCCTTTTGGCGCTGACCAAACGTACGATTTCCGGCGTTGAGGCGGGACAGCGGATTGGTGATCTCTCCGGGGCCAGCGCCATCGTGGACAGCCACATGCTCTCGGAGGACTAAGTGATGGCGTCGATCCCACAGCTTGTCGATGCGGCCTTTGCGGCCTGTCCCGAGGGCGCACTGGGTCTAATCTATGATTATGCGGCGACGCCGTTTTCCTCTGATCCGGCCAAGTTTGCGCTGCCGGATGTGATCGAGGCCCGCGGTGGGGCCGAGCGGTTGGTCGCGGATTGGTGCGGGCAGGCGCTTTATCGTACGGATCCGGTCCAAAACGTGGCCGCTGGTATCACCCGCCCTTTTTCGTGGAGCTACCACC